>DATNPK010000102.1 GCA_036703275.1 Coleofasciculaceae cyanobacterium
GTTTGAGCGAGAAATAAGAAATTAGTATTCCCATTTCTTATAATGTCGATCGCGATCGTGCGGAGCGAATTTTATTGGAATGTGTAGAACACCACACCGAAAGCATTAACCAAATGAGTCGGGAAGCTTTAATAATTATGCGCGATCGCTATTTTTTACATCCCCATGACTTGATAATCTAAAGTTTACTATCGCATTACTAACAATTGGTTAGAACTTACCGTTCGTTTTGTCGTTAGAGAACGGGCTATTCGCGATCTCAAAGATGCAGTCAGTCGAGATCTTCTTAAAGCCTTTGACAATGCAGAAATTGAAATTGCAACTACTAGATATAATTTTAAACACAACCAATTTAAAAGTAGCATTAAATAAACTAGATAAGCCAAATGCTGAAAACCAAATCTGTGACAGAGAACCTTCTCAAACCAAGCGAACTCAGTCAACGGTTGAAGGGAACTTCAGTGTTATCCAGTCAGCAGATAGGCTGGAATGGAATCTTGGTCGAGCAGTATCAATATTATCCAAGTCCTGGCAAAACAGAAGAAAAAGAAATTCCTGGTCTTTGAGATCACTGGCTAATCTTACCCTTGGGACATCCAAGTCATTTGAGCCAAAAGTCTGATAATCGCTTGCATGAATCTCTCTTTCAAAAGGGAGACAGCCTTTTAGTTCCTGCCAGAAAACCAACCTACTGGCGCTGTCCGGGAAGTCAGTTATCCTCGACAGAACTACATATTCACTTACAGCAGGAGTCGATCGCCAAAGTTGCTAAATCATCTGAAATGCATACAAAGCAGAGCGACCTCGCCAATCATTTTCGCAAGCAAGACTTACAACTTCAACATATCGCCATGCTGTTTTTAGCTGAATTGCAATCGGGTGGCATAATGGGGCGATTATATGTCGAATCCTTAACTCAAGCGTTAGTCATTCATTTGCTGCGACATTATTCTGAGGTGGCACAGAGTGTTACACACCAAAACACACGTTTAACTCATACTCAGTTGCAGCAAGTAATTGACTATATTCACACGAACCTCGATCGCGATTTATCCCTCTCTCAAATTGCCTCAGTTATCAATATCAGTCCGACGTATTTTGCTAGTTTGTTCAAACGTGCTACGGGTACTTCGCCGTACCAATATGTGATTCAACAGCGAGTTGAACGAGCGAAATTGCTATTGTCGAAAACGGATTCGGAGAGCGCCGATATTGCCTTACAAGTAGGTTTCTCCAGTCAAAGCCACTTGACGCAACAGTTTAAGCGATTGACTGGAGTAACCCCAAGACAGGTGCGTCTTTAATCATAAGAATTTGACAAATTATTGTAAGAATCTGAAAGCGTTTAAACATTGGAACTCAGTATATTTGCGATAGATAGAAAATTTAATCGGTTTGGGAATGACTGAGAACCCAACATCGATCGCTTACAGTACCCACTATCTAAAACCAAGAATGGATTATTACCCTAAACTCGACCAGGAAAGCACTATGTCACAAAAACTCTTAGGAAAAGTTACGCTTGTTACTGGCGGCACGTCGTTATGCCTAATTGATTGAGACTTTCAAAAATTTAACGAAGAAAGGAGATGAAGTCATGCAACCGCAATGGATCGAAACCAATCATCACCAAGCTAATTACAAAGCCTTTAATTATGTTCCCGGTGCGATCGCATCTGGCAGATTCGCCTTTATCTCTGGTCAAGTTGGAGTGGAAGAAGATGGCAGCGTGAGTGAGGATGCGGAAACACAGATTGCGCGTGCCTTTGCTAACTTAGGAGAGATCGTTAAGGCAATTCCCGCTAGCCCGCGGGATGTTGTTGACATCACAACCTATCATGTCGGCTTGCAAGAACATTTCTCGCTGGTAAGTACAGAGAAAAAGAAGTTTTTCGGCGATTGGGACCCAGCTTGGACAGCCATCGGTATCACCGAACTGGCTCTTGAAGGGCTGATTCTAGAGATTCGCGTCGTTGTACTTTTGCCGTCTATCGATTAGGCGATCCGATAGTATTGGTCTAGTTTCAAGTTATGTAGTTCGACAGTTCGACATCCTTGCAAGCTCATGATGCCAATTAAGACGCGATCGCGGTACGAAATCTAGGAACAGATATAGGAACAAATATTTGAAGCAGTGCAGCACGCTTTTCTTTTGAGTCATAGCCATTGTCCGCAGCTAATACTTTTAACTACTTGTAATCAATCTCTCTGAAGGGGGAGGAGACTCGATCGATCTCGCGCCATGATTGAAGAAACAATTTAAGTTATTGCAACTTATAAAATTCTTAATTTGGAGACAACAGCGATGGCTGACATGACAAATCTGGCTACAAAGCTTGCCGATCTAAAGCTTATGCAAAACGTTCTGATTGAAAGCGGTCAAAAATTAATGGCAGCTACAAATGACGATACAATCCGCGAACGGTTAGAAAAAATGGTAACTAGCGATCGCGAAAATCTTAGCTCTATCGATGAAGCTATTGCTAAATCTGGTCAGAACGCAGAACCCCGCGATATCACTCAAAAACACGTTGAAAAGATCGCTCAAATGATGGATGGCTCCGAGCTGACGGTGTATGATAAATTCTTTCAGTTTGAGTTGCTCAAACACCAACAGACCATGACTGGCTTAGTAATCCACAAAGTCGCACAAAGTTTAGATGACGAGCTTCAAGATGCAGTGAAATCTTTGAACAAAGTCAACTTTGAGAATCGCGCTCATCAAGAAGTTCTCAAAGGGGTGCTTTATTTTGTCGGAACAAGAGAAATAGCTGGTAAAGAGCCTGACATGGGACTTTGGGGTAGCGTAGAACAAGGCATTGCAGCTCTTAAAGGTGCATTAGGCAGCGCGGCTAGTTAAGCAATTGTGTTTTAAGTACTGCTGTTAGCAAAACAAAGCGATCGCATTTTTATTAAAAGTGCGATCGCTTTTGTCTTAATGATTTAAGACAAAATATTTAAAATTTGCTGCCATTGCTTTTATTGAACTAAACTTAATTACCCCATTCAAAATTAGCCAAAACTGAATTTTCAGTCAATTTTAAGTAATTATAATTACCACTAAATAAGAGGAATAGCCACAGTGAATCTAATTATCAGTCTTTATTTCGGTCTATCAATCTCTTTAATTATTGGTGTCAGTTTTTTACATTTACTTCCCCGTTTAGGTAAGTTAGGAGATCGCATTTCTGATTGGTTTTGTTATGCTCCTGGTATAGATTTAGCCTTAGTCTATTTGATGTTGATGCCGATTACAGTTGGGGCGATCGCTCTAGGATGGCTGGGAGTGGGAACAGCTTTGTTAGCACAATTAAGTACCTTATGGCTGTGGATTATTATTCATGAACTGACTCATCGAGAACAACTGCGTCAGGCGAACATTCACCGTACCTTAGGTGCAATAACAGGTAAATGGCAAAATCATTTAGCCGTCTGGATTACAGCTTTGGCTGTTCCGATTTTTTGGCTAGTTCGTTTGGCTGAAGTAGCTGTTTATCCTTTCCTAACTAAACTAGTTAAGCTACCAAAATACGCTGCAAAAGATTGGGTAAATGTTTCACGACATAAGTTTGAAGGCTTAGTCGGTTACGATTTGATCTGGTGTCTATACTGTGACTGGATGACTGGTGTTTGGTCTTTAGGTACGGAAATGCTACGTAATGTTGAATCCTTTTGGTGTCCAATCCGTTTTTATTCGACTAAAAAATGTGAAAACTGCCAAATTGATTTTCCCGATGTAGCTAATGACTGGGTTGCTGCTGATGGAAAAGTTAAAGATGTCACTGTATTACTAAACTCTAAATACAGTCAAGAACAAAATGAACGATCTTGGTTTGGTCATCCAGGAAGAGAACAAGAACCACAAAATAATGCAGAAGTTGAAATTAAACAGTCAGAGATTACTCCGCCGTCCTAAAGGACGACGCGAAGCTAGTGCTTTAGCATACCGCTCCGCATATAAAACGACGGAGCCTGCTCTGACCGTTGGTAAAAACAACAGCGTTAATTAAGCGCGATCGCTTCTGATTGTTGAAATATACTTCAAATATATTGGTCGTAGCTAATTCTAATAATATTAATAGAAAGAGCCGTAGAGACGATAGTATCATCTACAACCCTTATTTCAATTGGCTTTCATTCTATGAGCGCGGCAGGACTTGAACCTGCGACCTACAGGACCGGAACCTGTTGCTCTATCCGCTGAGCCACGCGCCCTCAACAACCATATAAGCTAATTTATCTAGTTACGGTGCTTCAATAATGATCTTACATTAAGTTCCAAAGCATTGACCTGTTCTTAATGATTTGGAACTTAATTTTTACTGCTAGATACAGCAATACGTATAAAAGTACAGTTGCAAGCGCCTTAATTATTGGTTATTTTATTGCTTGTTGTTAATTTGGGATATTTCTCACCAAAGTAGTTACTAATGAAGGTATTAACGGAAGATAGAATTACAGGAGCAACTAAGAAAGCTAGTAGACCATGAACTTGAAATCCTGGTACGAAGAGAGAAGCTAACCAAAAGCACAAACCATTGATCACTAAGGTAAATGTTCCCAAACTTAAAACATTAATCGGCAAAGATAATACAGATAAAACAGGTTTTACACCGCTATTAAAAAGACCAATAGCTAGCGCAGCTACTATAGCAGCCGGAAAGTTAGCTAAAATGACTCCAGAAAAGATAATATCCACTACCAGAAGACTGAGAGTAGTTGCTAATAAAGTTAAAAGTGTTCCTAGCATTGTTTGTTTTCTCCTGAACTTAAATATGCTGTTGTTTTTATTAAAATGAGATTAACTCCGCTTTTAATAAATAATAGTTATATTATTATTTGTTTGTAGCTAGTTGTGACTCTCTTAAAAGATAGATTTTTAGTTCGATAAACTAAAAAATAGCCTGTATTGTTATATCTCAAGATAGAAGATTTATTTTTAAATACTTGTAAACATAAGCAATGTAATCAAAAATTTATTAAACCCATTGTTATAACCATGAAGCTTTTACAACTAATTACCTGTATTTTATTGCCTCCATTGGGAGTTTTTCTAACTGTGGGTGCTGGTCCTACTTTGCTGATTAATATTTTGTTGACAGTATTGGGTTTTATTCCAGGAATTATTCACGCACTCTGGATTTATTCTAAGCAGGCCGAAGGTAAAGTTAATGTTTAGTAACAACTAACTAAGGAGAAAGATAGTTTATTATTTTGCTCGTGTCTTTCTCTTAGTTAGATTTGCCATTAATAACTGCGAGCAAAGCTAAGAAAATTGTCAGCTAGACCCTACCATAGCGAGCTGTGATTTTAGGCTGTGAATTATTTTGGTTCTTGAGCCAAGCCCACATTTGATCTCCTAATGAGAAATGCCACCACTCTTCAGGATGTCTAATAAAGCCAGTATTGCTCATTATTTTATTTAGCAGTTGACGATTAAAATGATATTGCTGACTATCTCCGTCCTTATTACTCAGGTAGTAGTCAGGTCGCGATCGCTCTGAAAGCTCGTCAATTTCTCCTCCCATGTCCAAGTTTCTGCCCCGTTCGTTAACAATGGTTACGTCAATTGCTGCTCCAGTGCTATGAGGCGGCGGCATTTTTCGATCTAAACTAGGTGCTGCCCAAAGCCGATAAACTTTATTCCACAGATCCTGTCGTTGTTGGGCAGATAGCTGTCGTTCCTGTAGCTCAAGGTCATTTAGAAGCGAATTAAAAGTATAGTTGACCATATAGTGCTGTACCCCCACAGGACGATAAGCATCGTATATTTCAATCTTCCATTGAGGGTAACGTTTTTCTAATAAATATTGTGCTTCTAATAATGCTCGTACAACTCCTTGTCGCAGACAATAGGGAGATTTGTTACCATATTCTGCTCCCAGCTTGACATAAGGATGGGGCAATTTTATGGAAAAATTGTCTAGCGGGATCGCGATCAGACGTTCACCACAATCTTGAATCGGAATTTGATGGTAGGGTTTCATTTAAATTAAATCTTTAAATTAAATAAAAGTCTTTTGGCACAGCCGAAAATCCTTGTTGGTATTTAAAATTTTTACTTACGTTTACCCTAAACGACTACCCTAAAATTCCAGTCAATAAAGGCACTCATTTAATCCAACCCTATATATAGAGTATTTTAAAGAAATACTTGCTTTACTACGCTATAGATAGTGGTATGATACTAATCCCCTAGAAGTAAGTAGTTAGCAGAAATGGATCATATACGGGAATGGAAGGCAAGTGGTGTGGATGAAGAACTAACTCGTCTAAATGTTGTTTCTCTCCAAGGCACTTCTCCCACCGAGTATTTACTTTATTCAGATTCTATACCGAGAAGAAATGACGGTAGAGTTAGCGAAGGATTTCTGCAACGTTATGCCCATACTGATGCAGGAGGATGGTGGTGTTCGGGAATTGATATTCTTAGTGGGAATGAAGATATTTGGGGCTGTTTTAAACCAGATCGACCCCGTAATAGTCAGCATAAACTAATTAAGTATGAGCATCCACCCAAAACCGCTACAGGTGTATTCGCTCTAAAAGTTCCTTTTAGTCTATGGCAAAAAATTGCCGCTCGCGCTGGAGTTGAATTAGCTGTTGAAGATATTGACCGTGAAAGTGTAGATTTAGGTTTTTGGCAGTGGTTACTCGCCCATCGAGAAGTTCCTCTGTGTATTACCGAAGGGGCAAAAAAGGCAGGAGCATTGTTATCTACTGGATATGCAACAATTGCCCTACCAGGAATAAATAATGGTTATCGTACACCCAAAGACGAAGCGGGTAAACGAATTGGCAAGTCTCATTTAATTGCTCAACTTGCTAAATTAGCTACATTTGGGCGAAAAGTATATTTAGTTTTTGACCAAGATTCCCAACCGAACACGATCAAAGCAGTTAATGCAGCGATTCAAAAAACTGGCTACTTATTACAGCAGGCTGGTTGTCAGGTAAAGGTTGTTACCTGGGATGGTTCATTAGGTAAAGGAGTAGACGATCTAATTGCCAATCAAGGTCAAGAATGCTTTGCTCGAGCTTATGATGACGCTTTAGACTTGTCAACTTGGAAAGCAAAGTCTTGGACAAAATTAACCTATCCTACCGATATTGAACTCAATAGTCGTTATCTTCCTGAGTTAAATATTCCCCCAGATACAAAGCTGATTGGGATCAAATCTGCCAAGGGTACAGGGAAAACTAAGTCTCTAACTCAAATTGTCGCACGCGCGATCGCACAGTCGCAAAAAGTTTTGGTAATTGGACATCGAGTGCAGTTAGTTAAGGAATTGTGTCAAAGATTTGGCTTGAACTATGTTACCGAGTCAAGACGCTCCGAGCGCTCCGCTTTGGGCTATGGTCTTTGCATTGATTCGCTTCATAGCTCATCTCAGGCGAAATTTAATCCTGATGAGTGGACAAATAGTCTGGTAATTATTGATGAAGTAGAGCAGGTATTATGGCACGCCTTAAATTCTAATACCTGCAAAGATCGCCGAGTCGAGATTCTCAAATCTTTAAAAACCCTGATGCAGAATGTTTTAGGCAGTCAGGGACAGCTATATGTAGCCGATGCAGATCTCAGCGATATTACACTTGACTACTTGATTTCTTTATCGGGACTAGAGATTAAGCCCTGTATTGTTCAAAACACCTGGCAAAGCGATCGCACTCTGGCTTGGCAAGTCTATAATTATTCAGGTAAAAGTCCGAAAAAACTGGTTAGTAATCTAGAGGCGCATATCCAAAGGGGAGGAAAGCCGTTTATTTGTCTTTCGGCTCAAAAGTTGACGAGCAAATGGAGTACTCAAACTTTAGAAGCTTATTTACAGCAAAAGTTTCCTCAAAAACGGATACTCAGAATTGATTCAGAATCCCTGACCGAACCTCAACATCCTGCCTGTGGCTGTATTTCTAAGTTAGAGCAGGTGCTAGAGCAATTTGATATTGTCTTAGCCAGCCCATCAATCGAGACAGGAATATCGATCGAGCTAAAAAATCACTTTACTTCGGTTTGGGCGATCGCGCAAGGGATTCAGGCAGAGAATGCCGTTCGTCAGACTCTAGCTCGCTTGCGCCATAATGTTCCCAGACATCTATGGTGTGCCAAATATAGCTTTAATAATATTGGCAATGGTGCAACTTCCATTCCTGCCCTGCTTACCTCTAATCAACGCTTTACGCAGTTAAATATCCGTTTATTACAACAGTCAGATTTTGCCTATTTAGATGATTTGGATACAGGTTTTCAAGCCGAATCTTTGCTGTGTTGGGCAAAAATGGCGGTAAGGTTTAATGCAGCAGCAATTAACTACCGAGACTCGATCTTAGCTGGGTTAAAAGCCGAAGGACATCAAATTATTGATGCAGCTAAATATAAACAGTCTCAAATTAAAACCGAGTTCAACACCGATAATTGTCTGGTTGCGGCAATTACCGAAATTAGTAGCCAAAATTATTTAGCAGAATGCGGTGAGATTGCTGCTGTATCTAGTTTAGACGAGCAGCAGTATCAAACTTTAAAAAAACGGTTAATTAAATCTTTGAGCGATCGCCGTCAGCTTCGCAAATACGAACTTCAACAGCGTTATCATCTTTCTATTACTCCTGAGTTAGTCTCTTTAGATGACGAAGGATGGTATCAAAAAATTAGACTACATTATTTTCTGACTATTGGTCGTCCTTATTTAGCAGATCGAGATACTCAAGTTGCCCGCAAGCTAATCGAACAGGGTGATGGTAGTCTATTTTTACCTGACTTCAATAGTTCTCAATTAGGCGCAATTGTCGGGACACTAGAAATTTTAGGGATTCCTGTGCTGCTGCAAGATATAACTAGACAATTGCGCAATACAGATTCTGACTTGCAGTCTCTTGCTGCGATCGCTCATGCTAATCGTCGGGAAATTAAAACAATTCTTAATATTGGCCTTGCCAAAAACTATAGTCCCATAACTATTATTAGCCGACTGCTGGGTAAAATTGGCTGTAAAATTAAGTGCTTGCGATCTGAAAGTCAAAACCAGAAAAGAGTCAGGGTATATCAAATTATCTCTCCAGAAGATGAGCGAGAACAGGTATTTAACCACTGGCTCAATATAGATCGCCAGCGTCCAGGCAATTCTCTATTTTGGTCAGGCGATCGACAAACTAATTCGTCTCAATCCCCACATAATGCTGAAGATCATAATTATCTGCAATTGAGTTTGGATCTTTAATTAAATTTCTCTTGACTAGTCTGCAATCTTTCAGTTAACAGATTCCTAACACTGAAAACTGTAGAATTTAAATTAAATTTGAATCTGTTAGAAAAAGCAGTTAATTGGGAACTATAATTACAATCTCATATTTTATAATCAAAGATGAAAATTCAACCTACAGCAGCTATCGATGGCTATAAACTTTTCGTTCAACATTTGTCCAACAATTTATATCATTTGAACATCGTCGATCCAGATAATAAACTGCATCACTTTGAGGGAATCTACTCCAGTCCAAAAGCCGCCCGTGAACAAGGAAAGTTTGTAATTCAAAACTTTAAGTTTTGGCAAGAAAAATCTCTCAAACACAGTTAATTACAGTTAAGGCAAATCTAATTAAAAATTTCCAATTAGGTTGAAGATCTAGCGTAAATTTAGCTCAAACATTCTTGACCGATTAGCCGTCAGGAAAAGCTAAAACTTCAACCTTTTTTCTCTGGCTCTATATTTATACCCGTTGCTGATACTGAATACTTTTTCAGGGTCAAAGATTTAAGCTTACGATTACAGATTGACTACAGATTATCAAGATTTGAGGCGTTATTTAATTCAGCTTTAACTACACCGCGATACATATTCATTCCACAGGTAAAGATATATTCTCCTGGATTTTCTGGCACAATCTCCACCGAAGTAGTTTGATTTAAGGTTAAATCTAAGGCTTGATTAAAATCTGGTAATAATACCTGTTCTAAACAACTACGAGGATCTTTACGGTAAAAGTTCAATTTAACTGGTTTGCCAGCAGTTACTTCGATTTTGTCGGGTTTATAACCGCCATCCACCACAATGTCTACTTCTTGAATTCCTGATTCCACCCGTGCTTTTTGAGATTTAGTTTTGCTAAACATAAACCACCAGAGTTCTGCACCAATTAAGCCCAAACCACCTAAAGCAACCGCTAGTTTTAAGCTTAGAGGCTGTTCTATTTTCTGAAACTGGCTCTTTTGTTCTCCATTAGAGGCAGGCATTTCTACTTCCATTTGCGCTAATGCGCTACTGATAGTTAAAGTTAGAAAAAATCCCAATCCAGCAAGGCTGCTTAAAATTTTAGTTTTGTTGAACATTTTAATTACGATCGCGATCGCGATGGACTAAAATTTCGTAGACGCAAAGCATTAGTTACCACCGAAACCGAACTAAATGCCATTGCCCCTCCCGCAATAATCGGATTGAGCAACCAGCCAAAGAAAGGAAATAAAATACCTGCTGCGATGGGAATGCCTAAGACGTTGTAAATAAAAGCAAAGAAGAGATTTTGACGAATATTATTAATTGTCGCCTTACTTAACTCGATTGCCGTAATAATGCCCTGTAATTCTCCCGAAATCAAGGTAATGTCACTAGCAGCGATCGCCACATCCGTTCCCGTACCAATAGCAATCCCAACATCTGCTTGAGCAAGTGCGGGGGCATCATTAATGCCGTCTCCCACCATGGCTACAGTTTTACCTTCTTGTTGTAATTCTCTTATCTTGGCAGCCTTTTGTTCGGGGCGTACTTCGGCTTCTACTCGAACTATCCCTACTTGACGAGCGATCGCTTCGGCGGTTTTTTGATTATCTCCCGTCAGCATTACTACTTCTAAATTTAGCTTGCGTAATGTCTTGACTGCTGCGGTAGAAGAAGGTTTTACAGCATCGGCAATCCCCATAATGCCTGCTAGTTCGCCATCGACGGCAATTAAAACTACAGTTTGAGCTTCGGCTGACCAAATATCTTTTTGTTGCTGTACGGTATGGGTTTTGATATCTAATTCAGACATCCAGCGTTGAGTACCAATCTGGACTAAATTATCTGCAACTACACCCTGTACTCCGCTACCGGCGATCGCTTCAAAGTTATCACTTTCTGGGACATCAATGTTTTGCGATTGGGCGTATCTGACAACGGCTTCAGCCAGAGGATGTTCGGAGTTACGTTCTACCGCTGCGACTAAACGCAGTAATTTAAGTTCGGCATCGTTACCAGTAGCTTTAACAGTAGTGTAATTAGTTACGGTAGGTTTTCCTGCGGTAATCGTGCCAGTCTTATCGAGGACAATAGTTTGTAGTTTATGGGCGAGTTCTAAACTCTCTGCACCTTTAATTAAGATACCGTTTTCTGCACCTTTACCCGTACCTACCATAACAGAAGTAGGAGTTGCTAAACCCAAAGCACAAGGACAGGCAATGATTAACACTCCGACTGTAGTAATTAAAGCCAGGGAAACATTACCCATGATCGTAAACCACAGAACAAAAGTCGTAATGGCGATCGCCATTACGACAGGAACAAACCAACCTGTTACTCGATCGGCCAGTCTTTGAATTGGTGCTTTTGAACCTTGGGCATTCTGTACCAGTTGGACTATCTGCGCCAATACTGTATCTGTACCGACTCTGGTAGCTTTGAATTTAAAACTACCTGTTTTATTGATGGTTGCGCCAATTACTTCATCCCCTGGCTGTTTTTTAACAGGTATACTTTCCCCCGTTACCATCGCTTCGTCGATAGTAGAACTGCCGCTGATTATTTCACCATCAACAGGAATCTTTTCTCCAGGGCGCACTAAGATGGTGTCGTCAATCTGCACTTCATTAATCGGTAGATCTATTTCTCTGCCATCCCGAATTACTCTAGCATCTTTAGCCTGTAAGCCCATCAGTTGCCGAATAGCTTCTGAAGTTTGTCCCTTAGCGCGATTCTCAAACCACTGTCCTAAGAGGATTAAAGTAATAACTACGGCTGCGGTTTCGTAATACACTTCTGGCATCAAGCCTTGATTGAGAAAGAAATCTGGAAAGACAGTAGCAAATAATGAATAAAAGTAGGCTGCGCTTGTTCCTAGTGCAATCAGAGTATCCATCGTAGCAGCATGGCGTTTAAAAGCTTTCCACGCACCGATATAGAATCTGTAACCACACCAAAACTGTACGGGGGCGGTCAAAATTAACTGTAGCCAGGGATTATGCAACCAGGCGGGGATAAAGGGCAACTGTAAGCCCGTCATCATCGGTAGCGAACCAAAGATCACAATCAAGCTAATTACACCACCGACAATTATTTTTAGTTTTAAATCGCGAGATTCTTCCTGACGGGCAGCTTTTTCAGCATCATCTTCTCCTGTCACCATTTTTTGTGTTTGCAAAGAATATGACGAGTACCCTGCTTGTTGTACTGCATCTTGGATATCCTCAATGCTAGTTCGGCGAGGATTGAATTTAATCGCAGCTTGTTCGGCACCGAAGTTTACGTTACACTCGGCTACTCCAGGTACATTGCTAATCGCCTCTTCAATACTGCCAGCGCAAGAAGCACAACTCATCCCCCTGAGTTTAAGATTGATGCTTTCTACATTATTTGTAGTTGGATTCATGATTGTTAGGGAAAAAGTGTTTATTTAAGCAGGGGGATAGCCAGCAGCAGCGATTGCTTCTCTGACAGATGATTCCGAGGCTTTGCTTTCTACCGTTACCTGTTTGGTTTTGGGATCGGTTTGTACTTCTGCCGTCGGATCGATTGATTGAATCGCTTTGGTAATAGTTTTGCCACAAGCGGCACAAGCCATATTCGGAACTTTGAGTTGTATAGCCATCATGTTTAATTACTTAGTTTATTTGTTGCTCAATTTAGCTTAAACTCTCTGGTCAACTATAGAGTCAAGTGTTAATTAAATTAAGAAAACAAAAACCCCGAGCGAGCAAAACTAAGAATTAGTCGGTAAACAGGACGGACGCGAAGCTATATGCGAAGCGGTATCCTTTAGGAGTACTTTAGTGAATCATGCACGGGCATATCTTTTAGGAGGACGCTTTTTTAATAATCTTTAAAAGGTACCAGGTTCGACTTTTCAATTAATTTTTGTAAAGTATGATTGCGGTAGGTTTATTTTTCTGGCTTGATAAGAATAGCCAAAAATTATATATCGTGTTTTATAGCTCGTTCTGTTCAAAGGGAGCAAAAAGATAAGCAAAATACGATCGCAGTCTCTCAAAGCGATGAGGATGGTTCAATTTAGCTGTGATAACGCATCAATCAGTTAGCGATCGATCATTAACCATTCGTAGGTGAGAGTATCAATCGTCATTATCTTCATTTAGCATCGATCTTTTAATTTTATTGATAGGAGTAAACCTGACTTATGCAAATGCTCAAAAAGCTGTTTAATTCTAATAGTAAATACTATCTGGAATTAGACGAAATCAAAGAATCAGAGGTAGTACAAACTGCGGTTAAAACTGCCGAAAAAGCTGTTGAAGTTGTCAAGGAAAAAGCATCAGAGGTAGCTAACTCTGAGCCTGTAAAAGAAGCAGTTAAAACTGCTGGGGAAGTTCAGGACAAGCTGTCATCTGGGATAACGGAAGAAAAGCCTGCTGAAACTAAATCAGCTAAGTCAGCAAAACCAAAGGCTACGGCAAAAACCAAATCTAACAAATCTAAGCAAAATGGCAGAGTAGCTGAATCTAGCGAAGAAACCAAAGAAACCAAAAAGACTGCGCCTACCTTAGAAAAAGCGGGTGCATCTTCTTTCGAGCAGCCATTTTGGGTGGCTGCGATGTACAACAATAGTAGTACCACAAATAGCAACGGTAAAGTGGGAGAACAAACCTTTGCTACCGATAATTTGATGCCTACAATGACTAAATATCGTCGTCGTCCTGGCGGTAGTTTGAATCAATTTAAAGCTATGGCAAAACAAGCTAAAAGTCGCAAGGGCTAAATCTGTGACTGTCGCTAAATTCTCTGGGTAAACGGCATCAAGACTGTTCTTAAGCGTTAAAGCAACGCACGTAGACGGAAGAATTATCTTCACAAAGGTAGCCTTCCGTCTTAGTTTTTATAGTTTATAATTTCAAAGCTCAATCCGAATTCGATCTGGGGTCAGGCAATTGTAGATTTGCAATTAACTTTGTCCCCCTTTCAGATAAGATGGGAGTTGCCGCTTTTTATTGAAGCCAGGGTTTAGTTTGATTAGGGAAAAATCCCGTCTAATTTTACTGAACATATATTTTATTTATTTTTGTTGAAACGGGTTACTTAATAGGAAAGAATTAATGAATCAAGAAATTTTTGAAAAGGTAAAAAGTATTGTAGTAGATCAACTAGAAGTTGAAGCAGATAGAGTTACGCCAGAAGCCAGCTTTGCTAACGATTTGGGTGCTGATTCTTTGGATACGGTAGAATTAGTCATGGCTTTAGAAGAAGAATTCGATATTGAGATTCCTGATGAAGCAGCCGAACAAATAGATACAGTTGGTAAAGCAGTCGATCATATTAGTGCTGAAACTGCTGCTGCTTAACTCAATTGATTTTCTAGCTTGAGTTCGGGTTTGCTAGGGCTGCTGAAAATGGTGCCGAACTAATCCTTAAAAAAGCAAATTAAACCAATGACAATTTGCTAACATCACTATTATCACTGACGAGGACAAGTATAGTGAATATAGGGAAAGTGAAGCTGAAAACGCCAAACGGCAGCCTAAAAAATCTCAAACAATAGTAGTGCCATATCAAAAGCGTAAAAAGAGCAAAAATGACAAATAGGCAAAACAAGCGAGTTGTAATTACAGGCTTGGGTGCAATTACTCCCATCGGCAACAATTTGGCCGACTATTGGGATGGTTTATTGCAGGGGCGCAATGGAGTGGGTGCGGTAACTCTATTTGATGCTTCAGAACACGCCTGTAAAATTGCCGCGGAAGTCAAAGAGTTTGACCCTCATCAGTATCTAGATAAAAAAGATGCCAAGCGGATGGATCGTTTTGCTCAGTTTGGCGTGTGCGCCAGCCAGGAGGCGATCGCTGATGCTAAATTCGTCATTGATGAGCTTAATGCCGATCAAGTAGGAGTGCTAATCGGGACAGGAGTTGGTGGTTTGAGGGTAATGGAAACCCAAAACGAAAACCTAATTACTAAAGGACCGAGAAAAGTTAGTCCCTTCACTATTCCGATGATGATCGCCAACATGGCAGCGGGTTTGACGGCAATCCATACAGGAGCTAAAGGTCCTAATTCCTGTACCGTAACCGCCTGTGCAGCAGGTTCTCATGCTATTGGCGATGCTTTTAGACTGATTCAGGGAGGCTATGCCAACGCCATGATCTGTGGTGGTGCAGAAGCAGCGGTAACTCCTCTTTCTTATGCTGGTTTTTGTTCGGCAAAGGCTCTTTCGACTCGTAACGATGACCCCACCCACGCCAGTCGACCCTTCGATCGCGATCGCGATGGATTTGTGATGGGAGAGGGCTCGGGCATTTTATTGCTCGAAGAATTAGAACATGCCTTAGCTCGCGGGGCAAAAATTTACGCTGAAATGGTAGGCTATGGCATGACCTGCGATGCTTACCACATGACTTCTCCCGTACCAGGAGGACAGGGTGCTGCTCAAGCAATTGAATTAGCTCTAGCAGATGGCAATTTTAGTCCAGAACAGGTTGATTATATTAACGCCCACGGTACCAGTACCCAAGCCAACGATTCTAATGAAACCAAAGCGATTAAAAAGGCTTTGGGAGCAAGAGCCAAACAAATTGTAGTCAGCTCAACTAAATCAATGACTGGTCACTTGCTGGGAGGCTCAGGCGGAATTGAGGCCGTAGCGACAGTAATGGCGATCGCTAAAAATAAAGTGCCACCGACGATTAATTTGGTAAACCCAGATCCTGATTGCGATTTAGACTACATACCCAACTCCAGCCGCGACCATCAAGTTAATCTAGCTTTATCTAACTCTTTTGGTTTTGGCGGTCATAATGTTACTCTAGCTTTTAAAAAATATAGCTAAAATTAAATTATTTATTGGTAGATTTTTAGGCGGCCAATTCGCTGGATTAAAGTCGACAAGTACAGCCTATAGTTTTGATTTGCTGCTAATGAATCATAAATTGGCCAATTTATGGTAAAGAGCAATACAGTTTGGCTAATTTTAAAGATGTTTGAACTTGCTAGCTGTTGCTAAGGGATGAGAAGATAACAATTAAAGACTTGTTAGCAGCTTTTAAGATTTAACTTTTAAGCCCAAGCACCTTCTTTGGTACGTTGAACCACCCTCAAATTTTTTGTTTTATCGTAGTTTATTTTAAATAACAAATATGGTAGTTGCCACCCGCTCGACAAAATCAGTTGAAGAACTTTGTATTAATTCAATTCGTTTTTTAGCAATAGATGCAATAGAAAAAGCTAGCTCTGGACACCCAGGATTGCCAATGGGGGCTGCTCCGATGGCTTTTGTGCTATGGGATCAGTTCATGCGTTTTAATCCGAAGAATCCTCAATGGTTCAATCGCGATCGCTTTGTGCTTTCTGCGGGTCATGGTTCAATGTTGCAGTACGCTCTCATGTATCTTGCTGGTTACGACAGCGTATCTATCGAAGACATCAAACAGTTCCGTCAGTGGGGTTCAAGCACTCCAGGACATCCAGAAAACTTTGTCACCGAAGGAATTGAAGTAACTACAGGGCCTTTGGGTCAAGGGATTGCTAACGGTGTGGGTTTGGCTGTGGCAGAAGCTCATCTAGCAGCTAAATTCAACAAGGACGATGCTAAATTAGTTGACCACTATACCTATGTGATTCTGGGTGACGGCTGCAACATGGAGGGAATTTCTGGTGAAGCCTGTTCTTTTGCAGGACACCAAGGATTGGGTAAATTAATCGCTTTTTATGATGATAACCATATCTCGATTGATGGTTCGACTGATGTGGCATTTACCGAAGATGTTTCCAAACGCTTTGAAGCCTATGGCTGGCACGTACTTCATGTCGAAGACGGTAACACAGATTTAGAAGCGATCGCCAAAGCAATTGAATCGGCTAAATCGGTCAGCGATCGACCCACCATGATCAAGGTGACAACTACCATCGGTTATGGTGCGCCCAACAAACAAGATACCGCTGGCATTCATGGCTCTGCTTTAGGAGGAGACGAAATTAAGCTGACTCGCGAGAACTTAGGCTGGACTTGCGACTCGTTTGAAGTTCCTGAAGAAGCTATTAACCATATGCGTAAGGCAGTTGAGCGTGGTGCTAGCCAAGAGCAAGAATGGAATCAGGTTTTATCCAACTATAAATCTAATTATCCTGAAGAAGCAGCGGAATTCGAGCGTTATCTTAGTGGTAAACTACCTGATGGCTGGGAAAAAGAACTGCCTACCTTCACTCCTGAAGATAAAGGATTGGCAACTCGCAAGCATTCCGAGGCTTGTTTAAATAAACTAGCTCCTGTATTACCTGAATTGATTGGTGGCTCTGCGGATTTAACTCATTCCAACCTAACTGAGCTTAAAGAGTCTGACGAATTTCAAAAAGGTGCATACCAAAACCGCAACATCCATTTCGGCGTTCGCGAACACGCCATGGGAGCAATATGTAACGGTATTTCTTTACATTCTTCTGGTTTAATCCCCTACGGTGCAACCTTCCTAATCTTCACCGACTATATGCGGGCTGCCATTCGTCTATCGGCTCTTTCTGAAGCAGGGACGATTTGGGTAATGACTCATGACTCTATTGGACAGGGAGAAGATGGGCCAACTCACCAGCCAATCGAAACTTTAGCTTCTTTAAGAGCAATTCCTAACTTGACCGTGATTCGTCCTGCCGATGGTAACGAAGTTTCAGGAGCATATAAGGTTGCGATCGAGAACGCCAAACAACATAAGCCTACTTTGATGGCATTTACTCGACAAGGTGTACCTAACCTAGAAGGAAGTTCTATGGAAGATACTACTAAAGGCGCATACGTCATTTCCTGTGGTTTTGAGCCAGCAGAACTAGACCTAATCTTAATAGGTACTGGTAGTGAAGTACAGCTTTGTATTGGAGCAGCCGACCAACTCAAGGCTGAAGGCAAAAAAGTGCGCGTAGTTTCTATGCCTTCTTGGGAACTATTTGAAGCTCAAGATGAAGCCTATAAAGACTCTGTTTTACCAAAAGTTGCCAGAAAACGCCTCTCAGTCGAAGCTGCTAGTAGTTTCGGCTGGCAGAAATACACTGGTTTTGAAGGTGGCTCTGTCAGTATCGATCGCTTTGGCTCTTCTGCTCCTGGTGCAGTTTGTTTAGAGAAATTTGGCTTCAGCGTCGATAACGTCGTGGCAAAAGCTAAAGAAGTAATTGGCTAATTTTACTAAGCAGAATTAGTTAGATAAATCAAATAATTAATAATTCAATTACTCAGCCCTGTGTAACAACAGGGCTTTTTTCTTAGATCCAGATTGTCAGCGCAAATTCGCGACAGTCCTAAAGGGGACAATTTAATCGACCACAATCTTAATCTGGCGACTGTCCATCGCTTTGACAAATAACTCGGTTGGTAATGCTTGCTCTACGGGATAAATACCTGGCTGGTTTAACTTACCCTCTAATAGTAATTGCGCGATCGTACCTGTACCTGCTCCTGCTGCGATCGCCGTATCTTGATGTACCATAGTGCTGCAATAGGTATAAGGCTTACCCGCTTTTTGTCCTGTAAGTTCGGCTCGCATGGCTACTCCGATTCCGCTAAAGCGATCGCTAACTTTGGTCATAGCATAGCTAACGCGCGCAAAGAACTCAATTCCTTTAGGAGTACTTACCCAAGCTTCAGGAAAGATATGCGCCGTAATCCAGGTTAAATGGTTGTACCAGTCAGGGATTGAGCCAAATTTAGTAATTACCGTATCTACAGCAAAAGAATCAGCAAAAGTATAGGTTTCTGGCATATCAAACCAATATACCCCTGTTTTACCGTAGGGTTGAGGAAACTCAATGATTTCGCGTTCACTGTATGGCGATATTTCCTGCCACTTACCGTCAATCCAGGCAGAAAAGTTATTTTTCAATCCTAAAAAGGTAGTCCGCATGACGGTTAATCCCGCGCCACCCGAACCCGCGACTATATAGCTCAAATGAATCTTTTCTGGCCGATCGAACTGCTCTATTCCCTGTTTGACCATGCTGTTAGAAATACCAGGAAATACCCCCGTATTTAGAATAGCCGTAATTCCTTTAGAGATCGCCCGCTCCTGCTGTTTAATTACTCGTAGATAAAAAGAACGATGATCGCTGACATCGATATAGTTAACTCCCCGATCGATGCAGGTTTCTAAGACGCTACCGTCTCGATAATGAAATGGCCCTGCACAGTGTACTACTAGATCTCGATCGGCGATCGCTGCCTGTAGCTGCTGGCGATCTGCCAAATCTAAAGCGATAAATCTTAAAGGCAAATCCACCTGTTGCGTCTTACGCGAGCTTATGGTAACTTCGGCATCAGTGTGGTTGATAATATCTCGTGCAACACTTTTACCAATTCTGCCATAGCCGCCAATCACCAAAACTTTTTTTGTCATACCACCTACTTTCTCAGTTGGATTTATGATACCAAAGTTAAGCTGGTTATCGATCATGCCACATTTTAAATCGACTGTGAACCCAAATTATTTGTATTTTTTAATCGTCAATTATAATTCCAGTGAACTAGTTGCTCGTCTAATTGATTCTTTTGAGCTTAGTTCTCAAGTTGATTATCAAACAGTTATTGTTAATAATTCTCCTGGCGAGCAAAATATCTATAAATTAAAGAGCGAGCGCACAAAAATAATTGAAGCTACAGAAAATCTTGGTTTTGGTAAGGCCTGTAACTTAGGTTTAACTTGGATTTACGAGCAAAATAGTCAGGCAATTGTTTGGTTGATTAATCCTGATGCCTATTTTGAATCAGATATAGACCAAGCGATGTCTTCTAGCGATAAAACAAGCCAAACCGAGTTTGGGGTTTGCAGTCGCTCTAACTTGGCGATCGCTTTTTTCCATCGTCATCCCCAAATTTCCATTTTAGGCACAACTGTTTATAATTCTCAAGGACAAATTACCTCGGCTGGCGGTATTTTTACGCCTAAGACTGCTGCACTAGCTACTATCTATTCATTACCCAAAGATCTAAAGCAAGACTATATTAAAACAGATTGGGTAACTGGCTGTAGTTTATTAATCAACTTGGCTAATTTCGATCGATGCCCTCAATTCGATCCGCGCTATTTTTTATATTACGAAGATTTGGATTTTTGTCTGCGCTATGGTCAACAGGGACATCAAATCGCCGTAACTCATTTATTAAAAGTGATTCACGATACCTCTTCTATTACCGATCGCCACATCTTGTCAAAGTATCAGCACATCACCCACAGCTATCTAATTCATCTAGAAAAATATGCTGGTTTGCTGGCTTTCGGGCTAACAAATATCCGAATGCTGCTCAACACTTTGAGACTGCTGACGATCGAACCCCAGCAAGGTTTAGGAAAATTATTCGGTATTTATAACTATTGGCGAATTAGATTGCTAAAGTAAAGGTGCAGTGCCTTGTCTCTATTTATCTGACTTGGGAAAGAGAACGATCGCCTACGGGAATTGCTTAAATAAAAGATAATGACTATATTGGGGGAATTATGGCTACGGGAATGATGATCGATGGGAAATGGAAAGCCGAAGGTTACGAAAAAGATCAAAAAGGGCGTTTCCAGCGAAATCCGACCACCTTTCGCGATCGCATTACTGCTGATGGAAGTGGTTTTCCTGCGGTTGGCGATCGCTACCATCTTTATGTATCCTATGCCTGTCCCTGGGCGCACCGTACGCTAATTATGCGCAATTTAAAGGGCTTGAGCGATGCTATTAGTATTTCAGCAGTCGATCCTTTAATGGCAGAAAACGGTTGGTCATTTTCAGATTTTCGGGGGACAATTCCCGATACTGTCAACCAGACTAAGTATTTAAGAGAAGTATATGCGATCGCCGACCCCAACTATACAGGCAGGGTTACAGTACCGATTTTATGGGATAAAAAAACCGCAACTATTGTTAATAACGAATCCCGCGAAATTATCCGTATGTTCGATACTGAGTTTGCCGATATAGCAAAAAATGAAGTCGATTTATATCCCGAATCAATACAAGCAGAAATCGACCAGGCGATCGACGATATTTACGAGCCAATTAATAACGGGGTTTATAAAGCAGGATTTGCTAAATCTCAAGAGGCTTATGAAGAAGCAGTTCAAGAATTATTTGCTGCCTTAGATTATTGGGAATACATCTTAGCGCAACAAGACTATCTTTGTGGGGCGAGTTTGACCGAGGCCGATATTTGTATGTTTACTACCCTATATCGTTTTGATGCAGTTTATTACGTGCATTTTAAATGCAACTTACGTCATATCTGGGATTATCCTAACTTATGGAATTATTTAACCAGAATTTATCAGCATCCTGGAGTAAAAGAAACCTGTAATTTAGAACATATTAAACTGCATTATTATCAAAGCCA
The DNA here is from genome assembly GCA_036703275.1 of Coleofasciculaceae cyanobacterium. NCBI lineage: Bacteria > Bacillati > Cyanobacteriota > Cyanophyceae > Coleofasciculales > Coleofasciculaceae > Coleofasciculaceae cyanobacterium. Next base: position 21,544 of record DATNPK010000102.1, read on the forward strand.
TCCCCACATAAATCCTAGCGGGATTGTTCCTTATGGACCTCTGATAAAATTTGAGTAAGTTTTACGCCCTGCGTTTTATTGCTTGGTTGTGCTATAGCCTATTTGGGACGTGGTTTTAGCCAACGTGAAAGCTTTAACAAAATCGCACCGAAAAATTGAATTAGCTTTTGAATTGTGCCTCTTCGTTCTTCTATTGTTGTTAACATAATTGCTTTTTAATCGAGCTTGAGATTAATTGGCGATCGCACATGCTGCGATTGCTTTAAATTATTTAATATTTAAACATTGCTTTGCAAAGTTTGGGCGGCACCAAGACCGACTACATCCCTAATGAAAACCAACTTTTGAGAAAATTTGAATTTTCTAACGGCATCTAATAGCTGCTGTGCGTCGGGAGATAAGCGATAGTCATTGGGTACTTGTACTGCATTCCCCTGTTCCATTTCTTGAGCCAGACAATACCAGAAAAAGAGTTTTTGATTGGAAGAATATTCTTTATAGGTTGCAAATTCTGTTCTATCTTTACCAGCGAGCGGAGCTTTTTGCACCTATAATCGATCCTCGGGCGACATTTGCTTAACCTGGTCAACTAATGTCTCGAATTTTTCTAAATTTTCATCACAAGGGAATTAAAGTTGTAATTAACCAAAAGCTATATGCCCTAAAGCACTAGCTGAGTCTTCGACTTGCCCTAAAGGATTCACTAAAGTACTAGCTTCGCGTCGCCCGTGCATGGTATATCCGAAGGTGTATCCGCATAGAGAAACCTTCGGACGATGCGAAGCTAGTCTATTAGGAAAAGCTAATAAGAGCTAAAGCTTGGCTTCCTGTCTGGCAAATAAAGCGATCGCCGCTTCAATAAATGCGGGAATATCGTCGGGGTTACGACTAGTAAGCAAATTGCCGTCTACTACTACTTGTTCATCAACCCAACTTGCGCCAGCGTTTTCTAAGTCAGTTCTTAAAGAAGGCCATGATGTAACTTTGCGTCCTTTGACAGCTTCGGCTTCGATCAAAGTCCAAGGTCCATGGCAGATCGCAGCAACGGGTTTTTCAACGTTAAAAAAGGCTCTGACAAACTGAACTGCTCGACTCTCAGTTCTTAACTGGTCTGGATTAGCAACGCCACCAGGAAGCAGTAAAGCGTCGTAACTATCAGGATTTACTTTATCTAAAGGTACATCGACCTGAAAATGATCGGCTTTATCAAAGTGATTCCAACCCTGTACCTGTTCTCCCGCCGAAGAAATAATATAAGTACTTGCCCCCGCATCAATAAATGCTTGACGAGGTTCGGTCATCTCGACTTGTTCAAAACCATTGGTAACCAAAATGGCAATGTTTTTACCCTGTAATTCTTGTGACATAATTAAATTTTCTTTTTTTTTTGGCTATTTTTCTATTTACGTAAAACAAATTTGACGCGTTACTTAATTTAGCCGACGATCGCACACATACAGAAATTACCCTTTCTTCCCCTAAACGAATCGTTCCAAAAGAGTTGAAAGCTATTAGCGCTTAGCTAATAGCTTTCAACTAAACAAATTAGAACTAATCCAATTCACATCACAGGTATTAGTTAGGTGAAAAATCAGCAGCATCATCAAACATTTGTCCGACTTTTTCTAAAAGTTTATTATCAGGATCGGAGCGATCTATGTTTGTTTGCTGCTTGGCGGGAATTTGCGTCGGATCTAACAATTCTTGCCGGTTTTTGGGACTGTTAAAATCATTTTTACTGTCTAAAGATTCAGCTTTGTTATCTGAATAGAGTAACCCTTCTACGTGTTTGTCGTCTGTAGGATAGGTAGTTTCGCTTTTATTGGCTGCTGCTAGATAATTTGTGCCTGGCAAGCTAGCGCGATCTTTATCTTTGTTCAGTCTCGAATCGTTAACAGGAGATTTGTATTGGGCCATACCGTCTCCACCTGCTTTATGAGGATTATTCTGTCCGCCTAACTGGACTGGTGAAACGTTAGGACGCGCACCTAACTCATCACCATTGTTACAGGCCGTAGTTACTATCAAGACTGTAGCTAGTAAAAAAGCCGTAGCAATCTGATTAAGCTTTAGTTGTTTAAAAAATTTGGTTAATTTGTGTATTTGTTTCATTAGAAAATTTTTGATCGTAGTTTGTAGCTTATTTAACATTTAACTTTGAGCAAATTTTGAAGTATATTTATTACAAAACTCGCTCAAAACTAAGTTTTTTATTATCTACAACCTATCTCGCTTCTTAGTAAATTGCTTCCAACTAAAGTCATATTTTTGTAGCTGTTAGCTTTTAGCTCATAGACGCTAGGGAAAGACAAGACAGTTTACGCGTTTGAGCAAGTATTTTTTGTTTCAACCAGACGGATTAATTTGTTTAATAAATTTGATCTCTATCAAATGATTGATGTTTATGATTGATATTTCAATAACATTGGATATGATAAAGCCACAATAGCTTACATATAGGAGAAAAAATTAATGAAAAGCTCAAATTGGAAAAAGAGAATTGGTCTTGGATTAGGCGTTTTTGCTCTACTTATTGGTTCTGCTGGTATAACTGGTTGTGAAACACAAGGAGGAGGAGGAGGAGAACAACAAGAAGTTCCTCCTGCCGAGCCAGCACAATAGGATTATTGATATTTTTTGGTTAATTAAGAGTTTGGCGATCGCAATATTATAGCGATCGCAAATTCAACTTGAATTTTTAAACTTTTTAAAGCTAAAAGCTAAGAGCTAATCTATAATTATTGCCCATAATAGTTTTCGTGAAAAAGCTGATAGCATTCGCAGGAAGTATGTTCCAAAGCTTCTCGGTCTAAAATGGTAATTTTACCACGGGCATAACGAATCATTCCCGCTCGCTGTAATGTACCTGCGGTTATGGTCACGCCCGAACGGCGAACTCCCAGCATATTACCAATAAACTCTTGAGTCAAAGGAAGCTCGTCACCTTCAATTAAATCTTGAACCGTCAGCAGCCAACGGGCAAGCCTTTCTTCAATTGTATGATTGCGATTGCAAACTGCTAATTGAGAAACCTCTCTGAGTCTGGCTTCAGTGTAGAGCAGCAATAGCCTTTGCAGTTCTTCTCCCCGCTTAAACTCATTTTTCACAACCTGAGCCGAAATTTTCATTGCCCCATCTGGTACCTGAACCATGGCGCGATTATAGCTGCGGTTCCTGCCTAGAATAAATGGAAGACCGATAATTCCCGTTCTGCCAACAATACCAGTTTCAGTGGTCATACCATTTTCTAGGGTACTAACTAAGGAAATTAAGGCTTTCTTGGGAAAATAAATTGTATCAATTGGCTGATCTGCATGGTAGAGAACTGTTCCAGAATTAAGAGGAATAGGCCTTAGGTAAGGCTCTAAACGTTGGTATTCTCTTGCAGGTAAAGCTAACAGAATATGATTAACACAACTTGATTGTTCTTGAAACATAGTAAACTCCTGATTATTTGGTGCTGCTGTAAAACAGTCAACGGCACAAAAAGGAAAACCAGGTTTTGAGTCCTATGTCGTTAAATATTTTTGGGTTTTATACTATTGTAACATTTATTAAAAACGTTAGTAATTAAATGCATGACGCACAAAATGTGGTTGTTTGTAAGCTTTTTAGGAATTACTAATTACCAAAAAAAGTTAAAAGCTTTCATGCTAAAAGCTTTTAGTCAATCAAGATTACTTAGGTACATAGCTAATAGCTAATAGCTAGGGCGAAGCCCTTTACTTTACTGTCATACCCAAATTCACCAACGCCTTATTATATAGTAGTAACCAAGTTAGACTTACGCATTCATTAATTAGTAAAAATTAAATTGAAGATTCAAGGATAAAAGGTAAATAATTGATTAATTAGCTATCGTTAATCAAAGATGTTTGCACTCTCTTTGTTCAGAAAGAGGTAAAACTTTTAACTTGTGAATGCGTAAATCTTATAAGTATAAAATCTAACTGTTAACAACCAGAAATAGATATATAGTTTTTCTGCCGATCTAGAGTTATTTATACCTTAATTAGCTAACTAAGCTAAAACTACAGAGTTTTATAATTTGAGTATCCAAAGTAATAACATCAAAAGGCTTGATGATTATCCCTTCAGCCAATGTATCTTCCAAGCGAGCGAGGACTTTTTCTTGAGTCATCGCTGTCATAAAAATGACGGGAATCGAACAGGTAAATAGATTCTTCTTGAGGATTTCACAGACAGTCATTCCGTCTATGTCAGGCATAATAAAATCTAAAAGAATTACATCTGGTCTTTCCATTTCCGCTTTGGTAATGCCTTCTATCGCATTTGCAGCAGTCAATACTTCCCAGTCTGGGTTATTCCCTAGAGCAAACTCGACCAGAGTTCGGTTATCTTCATTATCGTCAATAAGCAAAAGCCGTTTAGTAGCCATATCAATTTCACTCGACAATACTTAACTAACTTTATTTTGATTAATTTATCACTTTACTTCTGTGCGTTTTCAAACATAAGCCTAATTATTTTAGCTATTAGCTTTTAGCTGCACCAAGCGAAGCTGGGAAATATCTACCAAGGACGGATAGTCGCAACAGAACCATGTCCACAGCCCCTTGTAATCGTGCTATTATAAGCAAAGGATGTGGGCGTAATGGCAACGAGTTTAGTCGTTTTCTAGAGCAGCAAGCTTTGCTTGCAAGCGTCGCTTAGACGCGACTTGGGCGGTACTCCGCCCTGCGCTTAAGGTAGTCCTTTTGAAGTAAAATGCCAAATATTGATTGCCAAAGATTTGGCATATATACATCTCAATAAATCTCAGCTTTTGACAGATAAAATAAACGAAGTTTCAAGAATGATAAACTTTCTAAATCAAAAGCTAATAGCTAATAGCTAACAAAACTACCGTGCAATCCATAGGGCAGATGATGCTTTAAATGGAGTTTTGCTAGAGGTTCAGAGTTAAGATTTTTGCCATCGAGAATAACTACATCACTGCGATCGCTCGCAGCGTCGTAAACTATTGTTAGTACCCAACCATCATCTTCTTGAGTGCCATTGGGACGGGGGACAAAAACGGGTTCGCCAACAAACCCTTTGGGCGCAGCACTCCATATTTGTTGTTCGCCAGATGCGGGATCGATCTTGAGAATTGCCTGTAAGGGTGCGTTACCTTCTGGCTGATGGACTGCACCGATATAAATCCAGCGATGCTGTTTGCCAATATAATTAGGATGGATATAAGGGAAGTCTACGGTACGAGAATCGAGCAAACGTCGTTCGGTGGCTTTAGTTTTAAGGTTAAGACGATAACGCCACAGTTGTCCTGGGGGAACAGATTCAAAACGCACATTGTTATAGTCTAGTTCGTGATCTAGTGCAGGAAAGTCTTGATAAGAAACTGAATCGACGATGATTTCGTCTCCTTGTTCAAAAGCATTGGCATGATGGAAAATAAAGCCAGATTCGATCTCTAACTGCTGCACCGGTTGAGAGGAGTCTCTGGGAATTAACCAAATTTTAGTCGGTTTATCAGACAAAAACTTAATACATTCGGCTGCACCCTTCAAACCCAAAGCAAAAGGAATGGGATTAAATAACAAGGGGTTTTGAAACAGTAGGCAATAGTTGGGGGTAATCGCGAAGTCGTGAACAAAGGTGAATCCTGGAATGGAATGCTGATGCTGTTCGACAATTTCCCCTGCCAAATTTAGTTCATAAATCGAGACAGTGGTAGATAAACCAACCTTTAAACCAAAGTTAACTAAACGGGGTTCTCTCCCCTCGCCACCAGGATCGATCGCGGGATGAGCCGAAAAAGGTGTACCCTCAGACAATACGCCATTAAAAGTCGCAATACCCTGAGTTTCTAAAGTATGAGGATCGAGACTATGAGGATGAGAAGCTTCCCATAGTGCCAATAATTGACCGCCCCAATAAACAACGTTAGTGTTGGCAACATTTTTCAGCTTAAAGTCCAAGGCGTTGTTTAACCATCCTCCTACTTTTTCCGTACCAAATACGCCACGATGGAGAATTTTACCTGCCTGTTGTTCGGCGAGATATCCTTCTGTCCGCACATAGCGATTGCGAAAATGAGCCTTGCCTGACTCAAAAGAAATGGCACAGATATTACCATCGGCATCAAAAGGATGATGTAATCTTTGTCCGTTAACATCCAACATTGCTGGAACGTTGCGATATAAAGTACCCGTTAATTCAGGGGGAATTTCGCCTTCGATATCTTCAATGGGATAATCTAATTCAGCTTTAAAAGCTTTATTAGCCCCTTGCCAATCTTCAATATTATAAGGTTTAGTTTTAGATTGATTTTCAGAATGTGCTTCGGTTTTCATAAGTTATTTGTTACAAGTCAAAAGCGCAATCGCGCTTGGAAGTAATGTCTAGATTTAAAATTTGGGCAATCAGCGGTGTATATTAATTCTGACAAACTAAGAGAAGCTAGTATTTATAACCACTGATAGATATTTAATTTGCTTTTGCTGCCGACGAACCATTTATTTACTTCTAATAGCAGAGATGAAAATCTGGAATTTTGATGAGAATGTAGCTAATTAGAATTTGGTGTTGCTGAATTACTGCGTTTTTGGGTTGAGAAGAACACATAACGACTAAGGCTAAAAAAGCTAATAGCTAATAGCTAATAGCTAATAGCTCAAATTTAAATACTTTTTAAATTGATTAATGTCCCCTTCGGGTGGGTGTGGAATAAGCTTCTTAGCCAGAAGCATTTCCACCCACTCTAAATCCACGCCAGTTCCTCCTCGACGGAAACCGCCAAGATCGGACTGGCTCCCCAAACTTGGTAGCAGAATCATTCAAATCAGCAACACTCAGAATTTTTATCGTTGGTAATTTAGAGCAAGTTTGATTATGAGACGTTTTGAAGATAAAGTGGCAATTGTAACGGGTGCTGGTACGGGTATTGGCGAGGCGATCGCTCATAAGCTAGCTAAAGAAGGGGCAAAGGTAGTAGTCAACGGTTTGCCAGACGATCCTGTAAATGATGTAGTTGCTTCAATCAATGATTATGGTGGCGAAGCGATCGCTTTTGGTGGAGATATTTCCGAATCAGAACAGGCTTCCGAATGCGTTAAAATTGCCATCGATCGCTATGGTAAGTTAGACATTTTAGTTAACAATGCAGGAGTATTTCTGGCAGTAGCTGAAACCCAAGACTATCCACTTGAAGCCTTCGATCGCACTCTAAGAATGAACTTGCGATCGGCTTTTTTAATGACTAAATTTGCTTTACCTCATCTGCAAAAAAATCGAGGCAATATTGTCTGTACGGGTTCGGAAGCGGGTTTTAATGGCTTGGCGGAAAATACGCCCTATGGCGGTACAAAAGGCTGGATGCACTCGTTTGTTAAGGGAGTAGCGGTAGAACAGGCAAAATATGGGGTGCGGGCTAACTGTTTTTGCCCAGGGGCAATCGATACAGCTTGGACACATAAAGAAACAGGACCGATGGATGCCCAAATGGAAAAAATGTTAATTAATGCTACGCCGATGGCAAGAAGGGGGACACCAGAAGAAATGGCAAACGTCTGTGCTTTTTTGGCTTCGGATGAAGCAAGTTACGTCACGGGGGCATTGTGGCTGGCAGATGGCGGGGTTACTGTAGGTAAAGGTGGAGTCGGCGAACAAACACCCGAAGAACTACGTGACCTACCTCAAGGCGAATTACGTTTGGATCATTCCCAAGAAGGGTTAGATAATAAAGAAACACAGACAATTATCTAAGCTAAGCCAACGATATGCAACTTCGACATAAAGCGATCGCCACCCTGGTTCTTATCGGAATAGTCGGTTTAACCCTTGTATCTACCCTGGTTCATTTACTGACTGAATCCTGGTGGTTTGATGCGACGGGTTTCGCGGAGGTTTTTTGGACGAGAATTACCTGGCAGATCGCGATCTGGGCTGCTACTTTGGCTATTTTTAGTTTGTTTCTCTGGTTCAACTATTGGTTGGCTAATCGCTTAACCCGCGATCGCTCTTTTGGCTTTTTAACGGATACAGCACTAGAGCCATATACTAAAACTATCTCCAGACTGTGCGCCTTCGTGCTTATTTTTATCGTTGCCATTGGTGCTGCGGGTGATAGTGCTAAATTTTGGTCAACGAGTCTTAAGTTTATCAACGCCACAGACTATAACCGTTTCGAGCCGATTTACGGTAAAGATGTGGGATTTTATTTGTTTAAACTGCCCTTTTACGAAGGTTTGCAGACTTGGTTGTTTACTTTATTAGTCTCGGGGTTAATAATTGCGATCGCCGTTTATCTGCTCAAGGGTGCAATTAGCTTAAACTTTACCATACCAAATCTACAAAGACAGGGACTTACGGCACAAAAGCTCAGATTAGAACGTCAGTGGCAAAATAATTTCCAGGGTAAACAAAAAGTTCATATTATCTCGTTATTGGCTGCGATCTCTATAACCATGGCGATCGACTTTTGGCTCAAGCGTTATGATTTGCTTTATGCCTCCAATGGAGTGGTTTGGGGTGCAGGCTATACCGATACTCACGCTAGGTTATTTTCCTATTGGGTGATGAGTATCGGCGCGTTAATGTTAGGGATATTTTTAATCCTGGCGGTATGGTTACGTCGCACAATGTTACCGATTTATGGCATTGCTGCATATCTGTTAATTCTATTTTTGGTTAATGGCGTTTATCCCGAATTGCAGCAGCGGTTTAGCGTTGAACCCAATGAACTCGACAAGGAACTGCCCTATATCAAGAATAGTTTAGAATTTACGAGAGAAGCCTACAGCCTAGAGGCAATTAATACCCAGAATTATCCTGTCGTCAATAACTTAACCGCCGAGGTTCTTCAACAGCAACAAGGTACGATCCAAAATATTCGTCTGTGGGACTATCGCCCACTGCTGAGTACCTACCGTCAACTGCAAGAAATTCGCCCCTATTATCAATTTAACGACGTTGATATCGATCGCTACACTCTTGATGGCAACTACCGTCAGCTAATGCTGTCGCCACGCGAATTAAACTACGAACGAGTTCCTCAAAGAGCCAAAACCTGGGTCAACCAGCGTCTTAAGTATACTCACGGTTATGGACTGGTAATGAGTCCTGTCAATCGAGTTACCCCTGATGGCTTACCCGTATTATTTATAAAAAACATTCCTCCCGTCTCTGAGGTAGATGTAGAAGTTAAAGCCCCCGCGATCTATTATGGAGAAGCAACAGACGACTACATCTTTACAGGTACTACTACTCAAGAGTTTGACTATCCCCAGGGTGACGAAAATGCCTTTACCAACTATGATGGTGCAGGGGGTGTCCCAATACCTAATTGGGGGCGGAAACTGGCTTATGCCTATGATTTTAGTAGCTTAAAGATTTTAATTTCTAATTATTTTACTGCTGATTCTCGCATCCATTATTATCGCCAGATTAAAGAGCGTGTAAGTCATGTAGCTCCTTTCTTGCAGCTCGATCGCGACCCCTATATTACTTTGATTGATGGCAGGTTGCAGTGGATAATTGATGCTTATACCAAGAGCGATCGCTTCCCCTATTCTGAACCAGTCGAGCCAGGAATTAACTATATTCGCAATTCCGTTAAGGTTTTAGTAGATGCCAAAGATGGAACAATGCAGTTTTTTGTCGTTGACGAGAATGAACCTATTTTGGCTACATATCGCAAAATATTTCCCAGTCTCTTCCAAAGTCAATCCAGCATTCCTCCCCAAGTCAAAGATCATTTCCGCTATCCTTTGGATTTATTTAAATACCAGGCGCAGATGTATCTGGCGTACCATATGAACGATCCTCAAGTATTCTATAATCGCGAGGATCTCTGGCGTTTTGCTACCGAAAACTACGAAGGAAATCAACAGGCGATCGAACCCTACTATCAAATCATGAATCTGCCAGGGGAATCAAAAGAAGAATTTATGCTGATTTTGCCCTTTACTCCCGTCAACAAGGATAATATGATTGCCTGGATGGCTGCCCGTTCAGATGGCGATAATTACGGCAAAATGTTGCTGTATGAATTTCCCAAACAAAAGCTAATTTATGGTCCATTCCAAATTGAAGCCCGAGTTGACCAAAATCCCGACGTTTCTCAACAGCTAACTCTTTGGAGTCAAAAAGGTTCGCGGGTTATTCGCGGCGATCTGTTGGTAATTCCCATCGATGGTTCATTGCTGTATGTCGAACCAGTTTATTTGCGCGCCGAACAAGGAGAACTGCCAGAGTTAAGACGAGTCATTGTCGCTTACAACAACGAATTAGTGATGCGTCCCACGCTTGAAGAGGCCTTAACCGCACTATTTGGCAATGAGACATCGCCCCAGATAGCACCACCATCCACCCCGATAAATGCCGATTCTAATTTAATTCAACAGGCGGCAGATGCTTTTGAGAGAGCAGAAACAGCACAGCGCGAGGGTAATTGGGCAGAATATGGTCGCTACCAGCAACAGCTCAAACAAATAATTCAACAGCTACAGGAATAAGCAATAGCAGTAAAAAAGATGATTCCAGATTCCAGCTATGGTCAATGGACGCGAAAACAAATAGATTTTAATGGCTTTAGTCTTTCTTATCTAGAAGGGGGCAAAAAATCATATTCTGGCGATCCTGTTTTGTTTATACATGGCTGGAGTATATCTACAGAGCCATATCAAGACAGTTTAAACGCTTTGGCGCAAAAATATTGGGTTATCGTGCCAGATTCACCTGGTTCTGGGCGATCGCAATGCGCTCTCTCTTTGCTCAGCTATCAAACTTATGCGAACTGCATTGTACAACTGATCGAGCGGTTGAACTTAGACCGCTTTAAACTAATCGGACATTCCTTTGGAGGCGGAGTTGCTTTGGCATTGGCTGCTGCTATTCCCGACCAAGTTAGTAGCCTAATAGTAATTAACAGTACAGGAATGCCTTTAATTTCTATACCTGACCTGATTCAAAGAAGATTTGCCGAACTACCTCAACAAATAGCTCAATTACGCTGGACAATCTGTTTAAAAATTATTCAAGCTTTTGGGTATAACTCAATCTTTCATGGACAACACTTAATTGAAGGGGCGCAAATTGCTCTCTATGAAGATATTAGACCGTGGCTAAAAAATATTAAATCCCCTTGTTTAGTTCTGTGGGGAGAACGAGATTACTTTACACCTATAGAAATTGGCTATTGCATAGTAGAAGCAGTTGCTAACTCCAAATTACAGATTGTTCCAGGTAGATATCACGAATGGTGCATAATGCAGCCAGAAACTTTTGCAGCGATCGCATCTAAGTTTTTCAACCAAGTAGAATTAGAAACTCAAATCAGCTATGAATCAAGCAAATAATTTATCTAGCTCAATTTTATTAATCATCAGTGCAACTATCTTTGCCTGGACGAATCCCTTAAATTCCCCTCTAGCCATTGCTCAAACTAGCTTAGTTCCCGCCCCTAGTTTACAGAACGAACAGCCTAAATTATTAACTTCCGAGACAAATACCTTACCCACTGAAGTTCAAAGTGCCGTACTCAATGATGCTGTGAAGCGAACTAGTAAAACTGTTGCGGCTTTAAAAATCATCGAAGCTCAATCTCAGGAATGGTCGGATGGCTGCTTAGGACTTGGTAAACCAAATCAACTTTGTACTCAAGCGATTGTTCCAGGTTGGCAGGTGGTAGTTACCGATGGTTTAAGAAATTGGACTTACCGCACTGATAATACGGGTAATACAGTCAGGTTGGAACAGCTCGATTGAGCAGGCATTTTCTGGTCACAAGTCAACAGTCAACCACTATTTTTGATTCTAAACTAAAACCTTTTGACATTTATATCACAGAAAGATTAATCTACTAATATCTAAAAATGCACAAGCTAACGATTTTCTGTGAGCAAAGATATTGGTAAAGTTCTTTTGGCTAAAACTGACATTATAGTTGAATGCTGGGTTGAGTCTATTCGCGAAGATGAAGAGATCGAGAGTTCTAAGAATATGGCATACACAGCCGTACGTAATAGTATTCCTTTAGTAATCAAAGCTCTTGCTAGTTTGCTTTCCGAATCTGTAAGCTTTCGAATGCAAAAATTAAAAGAGAAAAGCTGGGAACACGGACTTGTTAGAGCCGAACAAGGTTACGATATGGCTGAAATCGTACGCGAGTATAGTTTATTACGCAAAATCATTTTTATTACTCTTAAACCAGACTTACTGGAAAATTCTGGGGCGGAAATACTAGAAACGGTCGAACTGCTCGATGCGGTAATCGATCGCGTTGTCACTTTATCTTTAGAAAGTTATGTTGCAACCAAATTAAACGAACTAGAGCAGGTACGGAGTCAGTTAGTACTTACTAATCAAGAATTAACTCGCCTCGTGTCAACGCAAAAAGAAGATGTATCTCATATGGCACACGAATTAAAGTCTCCCCTCAACGCTATTATGGGTTTTTCTACCTTGTTACTACAGCAACAGCGCCAAGCTGTACAGGGGAGCGATACATCTTTGAGTCTACAAATGACTGAAAAGGTAATTAGGAATAGTAGACAATTACTGAGTTTAATTAACGATATCCTGGAAATTTCTCGCTATGAAACAGGAAAAGTACCTCTAAAAATTCAGTCAAGCGACGTGCATTCGCTTGTTCAATTAGCAGTAGATACCTTGGCAATATCTGCCGCTCAAAAAAATCTGGAAATAATCCTCAATTGCGATCGCGCTCCTCAAGAAGTACAAACAGATTCGTTAAGGCTACAGCAAATTATTATTAATTTAATCAGCAACGCAATTCGTTATACCGAGTCGGGAACTGTTACGATAACCTGCCTAACCCAAGAGAGCGATCGCTGGTCACTTGTTATTGCCGATACAGGCATTGGTTTGACTCCAGAAGCTCAGGCGCAAATTTTTGAACCTTACTATCGAGTTGGCTCAAAAGGTGTTTACTCATCCGACAGTACTGGTTTGGGATTAGCGATTGTCGATAAGTTGGTTAAACTGCTCCAGGGAAAAATCGACCTAATTTCTAAACTGGGAGAGGGTTCTACTTTTAGCGTAACTTTTCCGCTAACGATTACCGAACAGTGATCTGTCTTTTGATGTCTTGGCATCCTGCCGTCGGCAGAGCCAAGAGTTTCCAGCAGGAAGAAAGATGATTGACATACTCCCTCACGGGACGTGAAGGATTCTCCTCAACTTAACAAATCTGTTAAACTCGGGAGCTTTTTATCCTGACTGCTGCCCACAGCCAGCTTCTTAATGAGCAAAGCGCTATTGTAGTCACGATCGCAGCTAAGGAAGCAGGCATCGCATTCATGCCAACGGTCGGATAGTGTTTTACTTACTCTATTTAAACATCGGCTGCAATGCTGACTGGTCCCGAAGGGACTGACTTTAACTATTCTAGTTCCGTACTTTTGGGCTACAGCCGCCAGTATTTCTAGAAACCGCCTACTCCATTGTCAGTCCATGACTTGTTCATTCCTGCCGATGCTGCTTGTCCATTAGGAACGAATACACCGTCTACTTTCTTAGGCTTGTTCCTACGCTTCAAGTTGCGAATCTTCAGATCTTCAATAGCCAATACTTGACAGTTTTTAGCTAACTTATGGGCTTCGTTATAGTGCCAATGTTTTCTTTGCCTAGCTATCTTTTGATGAAGTCTAGATATTGCCCGTCGCACGAGTCTTTTCGCCTTCAGTGTTCGGTTTTTGTCTTCCAGTTTTTTTTGCAGTTTAGCTAGCTTAGGTTCAGATTTTCTTAGATGTTTTTGCGGGTTAGCTTGATTATTTTGAGAGTCTACATATAGTTTCTCAAGACCAATATCTATTCCAGTTGTATTTGATTCAGTAGCAATTGTATCTATCTCTATCTCAGGGACAGTCTTGTCTTCTACCGACAAATTAATGTAGTAACCATCTGCTTTTTTGGTAATAGAAACAGTCTTTAATTTGAACCCTGGCTCAATATTTCTGGACTTGATGAACTTCAGTACGCCTAACTTTGGTAATTTGATTTTGCAACCGATTAGATTTTTATCTGGTACTTTTGGGAACGTGAATGTTCGATACCTCATTTTGTTTTTAAACCGAGGTCGTCCATTTCTCTTGCCTTTTGAGTCTCCGAATACGAATACTATCGAACGCTAGTTTTACCCGTTTTACGCAGTCTTGAAGTACCTGAGAGTATATATTTTTGTACCAAGGTCGCTCTTGTTTGAGTTGAGGTAAAGTAGCTGATTGGCTATGCCAACTGGGATTGTTCCTTAACTCTCCACTTCCTATTTCGCACCAACGCAAACAATAATCTCCTTGAGGGATTACCAGATTGCAACGATTCATTTGCCACCAGCGAAATCTATCAGCCAACAAATAGTTGTATTGATGTCGCAACATATCTAGCCAGCGATCGATTTCTTGACGCTGACTAGCTGTTGGGTTCAATTTATACTGATAGGTTTTTCTCATGGTAAGATACAGTTTATTACTAACCGTACTTAAAACTCAATCCTTGAAAACTAGTTATCGCAGTACTCGTAGAGCAGTATTTAACTTAACCGTTCATATTGTGCTGGTGACGAAATACAGACGCAAGGTTATAGATGCCCAAATGATAGAACAGCTATCTCAGGTCTTTGATTCGGTGTTAAAGTCCTGGGACAGCGAACTAATTGAATTTAATTGCCAAGCCGACCACGCCCACTTAATCGTGTCCTATCCCCCGCACAAACTATTAAGTAGCTTAATAGCCAATTTAAAAGCCACATCTTCTAAAAGAATGTGGCTTCATCATGAGTCTTTGCTGTCTAAGGTGTATTACAAGAAGCGGGTATTTTGGACTGGTGCGTATTTCGTTGCAAGCTGCGGAGAAGTTACGATAGATGTACTGAGAAAATATGTTCAAAACCAAGATTCTCCTCCTCCCAATAAACCCTGACTGGCTTTTATCCCTCACGGGACATGAGGGTCTTCAGCCAGAAGAAAAGATAAAAATTTAGTGACTATAGTTACATTGGCGATCGCTATTTTATTAATTTTGTTGCTGATTCGTCTGAGATACGATCGCTTAGTTAGACAAATATGGCGATCGCTAAAATCTGAGCCGACTGGGACTATTTTTACCGCAGATCTGGTTGCCGATTTGGCTGAACCAGTACAACGTTATTTTTTACACGCTATTAAACCAGGAACACCTTTGGCTTCTTACGTCGAACTAGAAATGAGCGGTAGTTTCCGACTGAAACCTGATGCAGACTGGCTCAGTCTGCAAGCATCACAAATTATTTCTACAGCTTCTGGCTTTATCTGGAAAGCAAATATCGGTAAAAGTTGGCTGAAATTTAGCGGTGCAGATTATTACGCTCAGCATCAAGGTAGAGTAAGATTTTCTTTGTGGGGCTTGATTCCCATGGTTGATGCCCAAAATAAAGATATTAATCGCTCTGGTGTTGGTAGATTATCTATTGAGTATGTCTGGTTGCCGTCGGCTTTATTACCTCAAAATAATGTAGCTTGGCAGGCTATTTCTGATAATACTATTCAGGCTAATTTTCATATAGACAATGAACCCATCGCTCTGACTTTAAACATCGATACCAATGGCAAATTACTCAACGTATCTTTGCCACGTTGGGGAGAGAGAAAAGATGGTCAGTGGCAATATCTTCTTTTGGGCGGAGAAATACAAGCAGAACAAACTTTTGGCGGATATACTGTTCCTGCCAAGATCGATGCTGGCTATTGGTTTGGCAATAAATATTGGTCATTTTTTCAGGCAACTATTAAACAAGCAATTTATTAAGTTATTAGGTCATGTTTACTGAAATAGGATGAGTATTTCTCCTATACTTAGCCTTAGCGTTTGTTTGCACCGAGACACGAGCGAGTAATTTTGGCTGGCTGGTTAATTTTTAATTCCTGTTGAGCCAATCCCCTGAATAAACTGTTTCTGACCAATTAAAAACAGCACTAATACGGGAATAGTAGCAATTACCACCGCTGCCATCAGTAATGACCAATCACTAGTAAACTGCTCTTGAAACTCAGATAATGCTAACTGTACCGTTCTCAATTCAGGGCGGGTAGTAAACACCAATGGCTTAAACAAATCATTCCATTCTCCAATAAAGGTAAACAGAAATAAGGTAACTATAGCAGGACGAGATAAAGGTAGCATGATGCGCGTAAGAATCTGTAGACGATTTGCACCATCCAATGCAGCAGCCTCTTCTAATTCAATGGGAATACTGGCAAAATATTGACGCATTAGAAAAATGCCAAAACCACTGGCTGCGGTAGGCAAAATCAGTGACCAATAGCTATTGATTAAATGCGTCCACTTTAAAATAATAAAAATAGGTATTACTAATAATTGAAAAGGTATTACCAAAGTAGCCAAAATCAACAACAGCATGGCTTGTTTACCTTTAAATTTAAGTCTAGCTAAGGCATATCCTGCCAGGGCAGAAGTAACTATTTGAAAAGCAGTAACTCCCAAGGCAACAATAGTAGAGTTAGCAAAAGCCAGTAAAAATTTTCCCTGATGCCATGCTTGCTGATAATTAGCTAGGGTAAAATGATTATCGGCAGTCGTAAAAGAGCTTTGAAGCACAACTATTAGAGGAAATAAAACAATTATTACTCCAATAATTAAGCCAATTAAAGTTAATAGTTTAGACCAAGAAAGAGGGAAAGTGGCTAAAAGCGATCGCGGTTTCATAAAATAAGCTGGCACTTAAAAATAAGTAACAAACATAATTGAATCGGTTATCAATGTCGCATTCGGGATGCTTCATCCTTCATCTGTTGGTTAGTTAATCAGCTAAAATCATGTAATACTAATTTTCATAGGTATATTCCTCTTTTTGTGAGGAGCTAAGAGAAAACTCAGGAGCGAAGTTTTTAGACATAACATGAGCAAAAAGCGGGTATTATCAGGGATTCAAACTACTGGCAATTTACATTTGGGTAACTATCTGGGTGCGATTCGCAACTGGGTAGAAATACAGCAGGACTATGATAATTTCTTCTTTTTTGCCGATCTTCATGCTATTACTGTACCCCACGATGCCAAATTATTAGCAGACAATACTCTGAAAATGGCAGCGGTGTATCTAGCTAGTGGTATTGATTTACAATGCTCGACTATCTTCGTTCAGTCTCATGTATCTGCTCATAGTGAGCTTGCTTGGTTACTCAATTGCGTTACGCCCCTTAACTGGTTAGAAAGAATGATTCAGTTTAAGGAAAAAGCCGTTAAACAAGGCGAAAATGTAGGTGTCGGACTACTAGACTATCCAGTGCTGATGGCAGCAGATATCTTACTTTATGATGCTGACAAAGTACCTGTTGGCGAAGACCAAAAGCAACACCTGGAGTTAACCAGAGATATCGCAGCTAGAGTTAACGATCGCTTTGGCAACAAAAAGCAGCCAGTTTTAAAAGTGCCTGACCCCATGATTCGTAAAGAGGGAGCAAGGGTAATGAGTCTTACTGATGGTACTCAAAAAATGTCCAAGTCCGATCCTTCCGAACTCAGCCGCATTGAGCTACTCGATCCTCCTGATGCGATTAAAAGAAAGATTAAAAAATGTAAAACCGATCCAGTAAAAGGACTGACTTTTGACGATCCAGAACGTCCTGAGTGTCACAACTTGCTTACTCTGTATCAAATTCTGGGTAACAAAACCAAACAAGAGGTTGCAGTAGAATGCCAGGATATGGGGTGGGGTCAATTCAAACCGCTGTTAACTGAAACTGCTATTGAAGCTCTCAAACCTATTCAGAACAAATATCATGACTTAATGGGCGATCGCGATTATCTTAATTCCGTGTTGCGCGAAGGTGCAGAACAAGCTAGTAATGTGGCTAACCAAACATTATCTAGAGTTAAAGATGCTTTAGGATTTTTACCACCCTGTTGATTCATCATCAATCAATTTTTTAACACTTATAAAAATTAGAGTATATATTCAATGAGTGATAATCTTCAACAAGCAGCTCTCAATAAAGATTTTCTAGTCACAGCGGAAGTTGCTCCGCCTAAAGGGGGAAACCCAGCGCGGATGCTCGAGGTAGCATCAACATTAAAGGGTAGGGTTCATGCCGTCAACGTCACCGATGGTAGCCGTGCAGTCTTGAGAATGTCATCTGTGGCTGCTTCAACAATTCTGCTGCATCATGGTATCGAACCACTATGTCAGGTTGCCTGTCGCGATCGCAACTGCATTGGATTACAGGCAGATCTTATGGGTGCTTATGCTTTGGGTATTCGTAACGTTCTCGCCCTTACAGGAGATCCAGTTAAAGCAGGAGATCACCAAAAATCTCGATCGGTATTTGAATTAGAATCTGTCAGGTTACTCAAGCTGATTAGCAAGCTTAACAGTGGAGTTGATTTTAACGATAAGGCAATGCCCGATGAAGCCTTAAATTTGTTTGCTGGTGCTGCTGTCGATCCACAACTCAAAAGCTGGTCTAGTCTACAAAAAAGATTCGAGAAAAAGCTAGAGGCGGGAGCGCAATTTTTCCAAAGTCAAATGATTACTGATTTTGACAAAATGGATAAATTTATGAGCCAAATTGCCTGTGTTAGCGATAAACCGATCTTAGCGGGAATATTTCTCTTAAAATCTGCTAAAAACGCTCAATTTATCAATAAATACGTGCCTGGCGTTAACATACCCGACACCACTATCGAACGTTTAGCCAACGCTGAACAACCGCTTCAAGAAGGAGTTAAAATTGCAGCCGAACAAGTTAAGCTGGCTCAAACTATGTGTCAGGGAGTACACCTGATGGCAGTTAAGCGTGAAGACTTAATTCCTGCAATTTTAGATTTGGCAGAAATTAAACCTATATCTACATCGGTTCATAGCTATTAGCTCTTAGCTATTAGCTAAAAAATAGTTAATTAACAATATAGTTTATCGAGCATATAAAACTGCTGTAATTCACCTCAGACGTAATTAATCAATCACGATACAGCAAGATGTCTCAAGCGAATCTTGAGCTTTTCGTATTTGGTATTCGCTAACAATTTCTTAAAACTAATGTAATATTAAAAGTTAAGTAAAAACACGTACATATCTGGAAATTTTTTAGTAGCTTTTATCAAAAGTAATTTGCTTACCTTGCGCTTTCTTATTCTTGAATAATTTACGCTCAACACCCAATTTAAAAAGGGTGTATTTAATGTTAATGAATAGCCAAAATGTCTGTAAATAAAACCAATAAAGGCAATGAATTTAGTTCTTGGGTAACGGAAACTAATACCAATTCTGAGACAACTTTAACTCATATCTCCCAGAATTCTGCTATATCAATTGAAGCCTCTACATTAGCTATCTTTGAATTAGAAGCAGAGCAAGTTAATTCTCATTCAAAGAATGTCAACCAAAAAGACGAATTAATTGTTGAAACCAAATCAATTTTTCAACGCTTAAAAGCCAAAACAGCAGCTGCTTTAGTCGGCAGTGCGGTAATGCTGCCCATATTAGCAGTAGGGACAGCAACATATTACTTTGGTAGTCAAGCTATTAATAAACAAACAATCTTGGCAAAACGAGCTAATATTGATTTGGCTGAAACAGAGTTAGGACGACAACAAAAACTACTAGCGGTCTTGTTAATTGGCACTGGAACAACAGCTTTACTGGCAGGTGCTGTGGCTGCTTTAGGCACGAATCGGCTGTGGAATGCGTCGAAAAGATCCAGAGAGGAAACCGCCGCCGAAGCGGAAGCTCGATTATATAGAGATTCTATTGATAATTTAAGCCAGTCAGATTCACAAAAAGATATTGTCAAAGCCATTGTTGAAGAGGCACGCACCTATCTAAATTGCGATCGCGTTATCGTTTATAGCCTCAATCGAGATAAACAAGGCGTGATAGTAGCAGAATCAGTAGTTGCTGGCTACCCACAAGCATTAGGCAAAACGATAAAAGATCCTTTTGAAGCTAGAGATCTCCACAAGTACCGCGATCGAAGAGTTAAGGCGATTAACGATCTTAATCAAGTCGAGATGACTTTCGATCATCAAGAACAGCTAGAAGATTTAGAAGTCAAGGCTAATTTGGTTACGCCGATCATTAATGACGGGAAGCTCTTTGGTTTACTAGCTGCGCATCAGTGTAGTCAACCGCGCCACTGGCAGCAGGAAGAACTAGAGTTTTTATACCAGCTAGCTAAAAAAGCCGCTTTAGCTCTGGAAAATGCTCAGTTGCTGGATGATCTGGTTCGTTTTCAAACTCAGGCAGAAAGAGAAAGAAAATGGACGCATTACTTTAACGATGCGATTCAATACATCCGTCAATCAATCAAACAAGAAGACATCCTCGAAATCAGTGTCGAAGAAGTCAGAAAAGTCTTAAACTGCGATCGCGTTATCGTTTATAGTCTTAATCAAGATAACTACGGGGTAGTGGTGGCCGAATCAGTGACAGCGGGTTATCCCAGAGCCTTAAACCAAACCATTGCTGACCCCTGCTTTGAAGCCAGATATCTCGACAAGTATCGCGATGGCAGAGTTAGCGCCATCAATGACATCTACGCAGCCAGAATGGCTCAATGCTACATCGAAAAGTTAGAAGAGCTAGAAGTAAAAGCTAATTTAGTCACGCCAATTCTCAACCAAGGGAAGCTATTTGGTTTACTAGTTGCACATCAGTGTAGTCAACCGCGTCACTGGCAGGATTACGAAATTCGCTGGGTAACTCAGATTGCCACTCAAGTAGGTTTTGCCCTCGATAATGCCCAAGTATTAGCAGCCTCAACGACAATCCAAATTCAGGCAGAAAGAGAAAGAAAATGGACGCATTACTTTAGCGATGCGATTCAATACATCCGTCAATCAATCAAACAAGAAGACATCCTCAAAATCAGTGTCGAAGAAGTCAGAAAAGTCTTAAACTGCGATCGCGTTATCGTTTATAGTCTTAATCAAGATAACTACGGGGTAGTGGTGGCCGAATCAGTGACGGCGGGTTATCCCAGAGCCTTAAACCAAACCATTGCTGACCCCTGCTTTGAAGCTAGATATCTCGACAAGTATCGCGATGGCAGAGTTAGCGCCATTAATGACATCTACGCAGCCAGAATGACTCAATGCTACATCGAACAGTTAGAAGAGCTAGAAGTCAAAGCTAATTTAGTCACGCCAATTCTCAACCAAGGGAAGCTATTTGGTTTACTAGTTACACATCAGTGTAGTCAACCGCGCGACTGGCAGGATTACGAAATTCGCTGGGTAACTCAGATTGCTACTCAAGTAGGTTTTGCCCTCGATAATGCCACACTACTGAGAAAATTTAAGAATGATGCTTTACCAACGCAACTATTGAACAATTTTAGTCTAGGTATTAGTCCAAGGGTGAACCAATCAAAACTTCTGGAAATTGCCGTCGAACAAGTTCGTCAGGTAATTCAGCTCGATCGCGTTATGGTCTATCAGTTTGAGGCTAACGCTCACGGAAATATCGCAGCCGAAGCAGTTGCACCTGGTTATCCTAGAGCCTTGAATTGTCATTATGAAGAAAAATATCATAATGCTAGAATTGAAGCGATCGCTAATATCGATCGGGCTAATTTAACTAGCGATCGCTTAGAACAGTTAGAAACGTTAGCAGTCAAAGCTAGTCTGACAGTACCAATTTTGCAGGACGAGCAATTATTTGGTTTACTAATTGGACATCAATGCCAACAGTCTTACTTGTGGTCACAGTCAGAAATAGATCTATTTGCTCAATTGGCTCTCCAGTTGGGATTTGCCATTGAGCGAGTTAAGTTAAGAGAAGAATTAGCTCTAGCCCAAGATTCCCGAAGCAATGAGGTAGATAAACAGCAGCTAGAACAAACGAGTCTCAATCAACGGGTATGGCAAGTAATAAGAGAAAATCAGGCTACGTTGCCAAGTCTCAAAGCAGCCAAGGGCGATTTTCTCAATCAAGGGTCAGAAATTATCAATAGCGATTTAGCACGCCAGCAACTCAATGATGGAGAAATAATACTTCAACCAAAAAATATTCAGCTAGAAGATAATTTAATTTCTACAAAACTGGCGATCGCTGAAGCTACTGATAAAGTTGAGGTCTTAAAACAGTCTCATCAAAACCTTGACGAGATGGTAAATCTAATCAACGATCTCAAAAAAGAGATCGATCGCCCAGTCAGTCAAACAAAACCAGTCCAGTTACCGACGGGAGAAATTATCGTTGAAACAAGTGAGAGATTATCTCGATCCCGCTTGACGGGATTCTATCGTCCTGACCAGCAGGCTAGACCTGCTGAAGCTGGCTTAAGGTCGGTGCGCGCAACGCATCAGCTGGCTTGGTTAGAAGATACAACGACCGAGTCAACTCTGACCGTTGGTGAGATAACTTTAAACCCAGTAAACAAGCACATTTCTGAACTAGATTTTATTAAAGGACAACTTGTTGAAAAATCCCAATCAGCACCGAGTTTAATCTTGATAAATCAATTTGTGGGAGAGATTACCAATTTATCAGAACAAATCTCACAACAATCTCTAGTCGTTACTGAATCTTTTCAAAAGCTAGCTACATTTGCCAAACAGCTATCAGATCGCGAAAAGCTCTAAGAGTTTGTATTTATTAGCTTTTAGCTTTTTAAGAACGCAACCAAGATAATAACTTTACTTTTCACGTTGTACCCTTGTGGTATATCCCAATTTAGCAAAGTTATATTTATGCTTACAGGGAATTTTAGTTGAGTATAATTTATTACTTAGACAAATCAATGTGGTCTACCCAATCCAAAACTGCTGTAAATTATCTACCCTATTTAGTAAATAGTTATAGATTGAACACTACTTCATAGATTAATGGAAATTATTGTTGCTTTGTGCTTAGGAATAACTCTTAGTGCTGCCTGTGGCTTCCGCGTATTTGTCCCGCCATTGGCGATGAGTTTGGCAGCTATGTATGGACATTTTCCCTTATCATCAAATTTTGAATGGTTAGGCACAAAAGAAGCGGCGATCGCTTTATTGTTTGCGACTATTTTGGAAGTCTCGGGATACTATATTCCGATTGTAGATAACTTGCTCGACACCGTTCAAATACCCCTTGCTGTCGGTATTGGGACAATAATAACTGCTGCTACCTTAGGGCATACCGATCCTGTACTGCAATGGACTTTAGCAGCGATCGCGGGAGGCGGAACAGCAGGCATTATAAAAACACTAGCTGGTTTGACTCGGTTGGCTTCTACAGGAGTAACAGGAGGTTTGGGTAATTTTATAATTGCCACCATTGAAGCAATTGGCTCAATTTCTTTATCTATATTGGGTCTGACTTTTCCGCTTTGGACTGGCGCGATCGTTCTGGCTATATTGATTATTGGAATTGTTAAAATACTAACCAATCCCCCAGCCTTGTTTAACAAGCTGAGGGTGAGTCAGGATGAGGTAGTAAGTAGCGAATGATTATATAAGCACTCGAAGCAAAGGTTAGACACGTCGATCAAAAGCTATTAGCTCGTTTTATAACTAACGTCCTAATCTATAGTTCACTGGCTATATCTTTCTATTGATGCCAAAATACCTTGCCAATTACTAGAATTTAATCAGCAATAATTACCGATTACTTACTAAAATATGTCTCCAACTGCTTTTATTACTGGTGCGTCTCAAGGAATAGGCAAAGCCACCGCTTTATTATTTGCCAAAAATGGTTACGATCTGATCGTTACGGCTCGTACTCAAGATAAGCTAGAAGCGGTTGCCGAAGAGATTAAAAATTTAGGTAGACAAGTAATTGCGATTCCTGCTGATATAAGCGATCGCTCAGCTACAGAAGCAGTAATTAACCAGGGTATCGAACGCTTTTCACAGATTGATGTTCTGGTGAACAACGCAGGTATATGTATGAGTGCGCCAATGTCTCAAACTACTATCGAAGATTGGGAGAAAATCATCAACACCAACCTATGGGGCTATATTTACACGCTCAACGCGCTGTTACCCCATTTTATCGAGCGCAAGCAGGGAAATATTATTAACGTTGGTTCTTTTGGGGGTAAAGTTCCCTTACCGAAGATGACGGCATACTGCACTACCAAATTTGCCATAACTGGTTTGACTGAAACCCTGCGTTTAGAATTAGAACCTCAAGGTATTCATGTTTCAGCAGTTCACCCTAGCATAACCAATACTGACTTTTTGGAACGGGCTGTCTTTAAAGATCGCGATCCTGAAGCAGAAGCAAATCGGCGCAAGTCGATGGAACAAGCGTTAACTACTCCCTTAGTCAGCCAACCAGAAGACGTAGCTAAGGCAATTTGGCGTGCGGTTAAACATCCTCAAGGCGAGATAGTTGTGGGTTCGGCTAAAGTCCCCGCTTTGTTAAATCGCCTCTTTCCTGGGATTACGCAAGGAATGATCGGGTTAACTACCAAATCTAATTTAGTTTAGAGCGCGATCGCGCTACTAATGAAAGTTAATCCCCGAAAACCGCATTAATTGGCGCATCAGTAGATAAGCCGTTGAAGTAATTGATCTGAGTTGGATAAGCAAACTCGATGCTATGTTCGGCGAATTTAGCCTTAATCGCCAGGTTAATTTCTTGTTGAGCATTCATGTAGAGGGTATAGTCGCTGGTATTGATAAAATAGACTACTTCAAAATCTAAGCTATATTCACCATAGCCCGAAAAATGAGCACGATCGCAGGTGACATTTTCCGTCTTCTCAATAATTTCTTTAATCAAACCAGAAATTTTGACCAACTGTTCGGAGGTAGTTTCATACACTACGCCAAATTTAAACACGATTCGACGTCGCTGCATTCTTTTAAAATTGCGAATTCTTGAACCTGTCAAATCGGTATTGGCAATAATTATTTGTTCACCGTTAATACTTCTCAGCCTAGTGGTTTTAATTCCCATATATTCGACTGTGCCTACGTAATCACCGACAATAATAAAATCTCCCAGTTCAAAAGGATGATCTAATAGGATTGAAAAATAGCTAAACACATCCTGTAACACTCCTTGAGATGCCAAAGCGATCGCTACACCGCCAATTCCCAAACTAGCTACCACCGCTGAGATATCAAACCCCAGGTTGTCCAACAAAAAAACCGCCCCAATTAGCCAAACAACTACTCTCATTGCGGGAATTAAGGCATTAATACTCTGTTGGAGATTAGCATTATCTCGCTGATAGGTCAGCCAATAAATCTTAATTAGATGCTCTAGGGAGGCTGTAAATAGCCTAATGGCAAAGATGGTTGAAACGATCACCATCATAACTTTGACGACTCGCTCTAATATTGAATGCAGAGTTAAGTTGCTAATAGCGAGGTAAATACTTGCTATATATGCAATCGGAATTAAGTCTCTTTCTACGATGCTAACAATAGCATTATCATATATATTTTCGGATTTGGCTGCCCATTTTCTTAGGCTGTTAAATGTGGAACGTCTAAATATCTTAATTAGCAAGATACAGCATCCTAAAGTTATTCCCGCTATTAAATAGTCACTGAGTTTGTTGCTTAAAAAATTTAGGGACAGAAAGTTAAAATTCATATATCAATTAGACTATATTTTAAGATAGGCTCGAACAGGTAATATCAATACCCGCACTATTATTACCTCTACAATTACGATTTGGCATCTTTAAAACTGATGTTGGGAAATATTTAATTACAGCCTCTAAGCAGCAATCTGTATACTTTTTCCCAGCTCAAACATTTAACTTTTTGGCGATTTAATAAAACAATCTTTAGGCAGATGACTGTAATTAAATAAACTACTAAATTAAGACATTCGGGATTGGAGATAAAAACTTTGCGTTTGGGTACATTAATTGGATTTTTAGCGATCGTTACTTCCCTATATATTCTGTGGCGAATTAAGCAGGTACTATTACTAGCTTTTGCTGCGGTTGTCTTTGCCACTGCAATTAATCAGTTGGTCAAAATATTACAACAAAAATTTAAATTAAATCGAAAAATGGCGATCGCGATCGCCGTTACGGGAATATTAACTTTTATTATTGGCTTTATTGCATTAGTCATACCGCCATTTATCGATCAATTTCAGCAACTGATAGATTTAGTTCCCGTTGGTTTAGAACAGATTAATAGTTGGAATCGAGGGCTGCGCAATCTATTACCAAATAATTTGCTTAATGAAGCTAGAGGATTAGACTCTTTAACCCAAAATCTTCAGTCTTTGCTAGACCGATTAATTGGCAACTTCTTCGACGTGTTTTCCAGTACTTTAGGTGTATTTATTAATTCCCTGTTAGTCATAGTAGTAACAATAATGTTGCTATCAAATCCGACTCCTTATAGGCAGATATTCTTTTTGATGTTTCCCGCGTTTTATCGCCAGCGAGTCAGAATGATTCTCAAAAAATGTGAAAAGAATTTGGGAGGCTGGGCAATTGGCATCTTGTTTAACATGGCGGTTATCGCCATATTAAGCGGGATTGGGCTACTAATTTTGGGGGTTAGACTACCCTTGGCTAATTCTTTATTGGCAGGTATTCTAACTTTTATTCCCACTTTAGGGCCTATTTTGAGTGTAGTTCCACCAGCAGCCATGGCATTATTAGATGCGCCTTGGAAAGCATTAGCGGTAATTATTTTATATATTGTTATTCAACAAGTTGAGAGTAACATTCTTACTCCAATTGTGATGGAGAAACAGGTGCATTTGTTGCCTGCGGTTACACTTTTGTCTCAAATAGCTTTTGCAGTATTCTTTGGTATTTTGGGATTGTTTTTAGCTTTGCCGATTACGGTAGTTGCTCAAGTTTGGCTGAAAGAAGTTCTAGTTAAAGATGTATTAGATCGTTGGCAAATAGACAATGATGTTAATAGATTTAATTCACGTAAGTTAGGTATGAAAAAGAAGATATCAACTAAATAATTTTGGCTTTGAAAAAAGTAATAATATTTAGTAAATTTTAAAATATTTAGTTTGACCTAAAGACTTATACAATAGCGCGATAACAGGCATATAATTAAATACTCATTATTGCGTTAACATAACCTGTAACCTTCTCAAAAGCTGGTATGGCTTGCCTACAGAATACAGGAAAACT
This sequence comes from Coleofasciculaceae cyanobacterium, assembly GCA_036703275.1. Lineage (NCBI taxonomy): Bacteria > Bacillati > Cyanobacteriota > Cyanophyceae > Coleofasciculales > Coleofasciculaceae > Coleofasciculaceae cyanobacterium. The sequence goes on from DATNPK010000102.1 coordinate 48,582, forward strand.
CATAAAGCCATGTATCATTCCCTTGTAGTCAACCAACTCCACAGGAGTTCCTGCTTCTTGCAAACGCTGGGCATACATTTGTGCCTGATCGTGTAGAGGATCGTACTCGCAAGTGATAATCAAAGCTGGGGGGAGATGACTCAAATCTTCTGCTAGCAGTGGCGAAAAATAGGGTTGCGAAATATCAGCCTCATCGCGGGCATAATAATTAACAAAACATTCCATGCGAGACTTGGTTAGCAAAGGTGCAGCAGCGTGTTGTTCCATAGAAGGTTGATCGAGTTTGCCACTGGTAACAGGATAAAGCAATATTTGACTGGCAATTGATTTATTTCCCTGTTCTTTAGCCATCAAGCACACTGCGGTGGCTAAATTTCCTCCCGCGCTGTCTCCCATAATTATTATCTGTTTTGGGTTAGCCTTAATACTAGCGGCATTTTCGCTAGCCCATAAAAAAGCATCATAGCAATCTTCTAAAGCTAGGGGATATTTAGCAAAAGGTGCAAGACGATAACCTACAGCTAGAACGATCGCGCCTGTATTGTGAGCAATACGCCGACACATTTGCTCATAAGTCTGAAAGTTTCCATAGACCCATCCACCACCATGAAAGAAGAGAATTAACGGTAATGATGTCTTAACTGAAGGATAGTAAAGTCTAATTGGTATTTGTCCGTGACGACCGGGAATATTTCTTGAAATTACTTGTGTTAGCTCAAATTTCTTGCCCGCAAAAATGCTCTGTATAATTGAGGGAATTGGTCTTTCAGATAACAGACGAAGTTCTTCCAGACTCATTTGCTCTATTGGTTTAAACAGATTCAGTAAGCGTTCGAGCAGACTAATCCGCCAATCAAGTTTATATTGGCTTTTATGTGCGATCGCTTCGTTATTCATAATTTAAACAAAATAGATCATTTTGAGATCGACAGCGCCAATATTTTTAGCATATTCTTAACCATGAGGATCTAAAAGCTGGACTGTGGTGGCTTGGGGACCCATTTCGCCCATAGTTTCTTTATATCTAACCCCGCTACCTACTGCAAGTCGCTCAAAATCATCGTTAGTTACGCTATTGCGATGAAAATATATTTCTTTTCCCGTACTGATTTCTTTAATGAAACCATACCCTTGTTCGGCAAATAGTTTGGTTACCATTGCGCTTACTTGCTGTTCTGGATGTACTTTTCTTTCTCCTTTTTGTTCTGTAGTAATGCTGATTATCTGACGGCGTGCAGCGTCAAAAGCATCGCGAATTACTGCTTCTAAGGGTGGATATTGTTTACCAATATGCGGATTTTGCACCACAGCTATTTCCCGACCGTGAGGGATTGTAATATCAATGCTTACCCGATAGGGTGAACCGCTACTAGGATGATCGTTATTTTTTTCTATTACCACGCGACAGCTATTCATATAGTCGCAAAACTGCTCGAGCTTGGCTATTTTTTCTTCAACTAAGTTTTGGATTGCGCTGGTTTTTTCTAGGTGGCGGTAAGTAATTTCTGGATTAATTTTCATTTAGTTTATCTCGTTTATGCGTAAACAATCTGTTTTTTTTCAAACTGTAATTCAATTAGTTTGCGATAAATCATGGCAAAGGCATCGGCGATCGCGCCCTCCACAGAGTCTTCTGCCGCTGGTTGAGGTAAACGTAAAGTGTATAGATCGACTCCCTCAGGCAAACTTAAATTAATACTAACTAAATAAGAATAGTTGGTTTCTGTTGCTTTATATTTAGCAATATTTGCTACCTTTACCTGACAGTTTTGAACCTCATGACAAACCTGGATTAATCTGGTAAATTTATCTTTAATAATTGAGTCAACTTCTGACGTTTCTTCAAGTGCTAAATAGTTAATTGTTAAAGGATTTGCTAATGTTTTCACGAACTAAAATATTGTTTATTATAGGTGCAAAGTACCTCATAGTATATACTTGACCATATTTGCGCTACATCTGTCTCCAGTAACAGCTAATAGCTGAAATTCAGCTTGTCTTTAAAAATAACCCTAATTGGGGCAAATTGATCCATATATTTAGATAGATTTCAAAAAATACCCAATTACCTACACTTAAGAAAATTTAAGTAATCTATTTGATTTATTATGGAAACATTAGCCAGGTTTGGTTATGTCGCTAAAGGTTTTGTCTATGCAGCGATTGGAATTCTGGCATTACTAGCAGCATTTAGTGTCAATGGTGGCAAGACTACAGATACTACGGGAGCTTTAAATGCGATCGCCAGACAACCTTTTGGAAAAATATTATTAATTTTAATTGCTATTGGCTTAGTCGGATACGTCATTTGGCGACTGATTGAGGCAATTAAAGATCCTGAAAATAAAGGGAGTGGCGCGAAAGGGATATTTGCTCGATTGGGATATTTGCTCAGTGGATTAGCGTATATCGGGGTAGCTGCTAATGCAGCCTCCCTCGCTTTTGGTAGCAGTAGTGGCGGTGGAGGTAACTCTAAACAAGACTGGACGGCTATGGTTATGCAACAGCCTTTTGGTAGATGGTTGGTTGGTCTGGCTGGTGCAGTTGTAGTCGGCATCGGTTGTTACCGAATTTATGAGGCTTACAAAACTAAGTTCCGCAAAAAGCTCAATTTAAAAGAGCTTAGTAATCAACAACAAAAATGGTTGGTTAACATCAGTCGTTTTGGTATAGCTGCTAGAGGTGTAGTCTTCATCATGATTGGCTTCTTTGTTTTACAAGCTGCCAAAAACTACGATCCAAGTCAAGTGAAAGGTTTAGATGGAGCATTGCTAACCTTAACACAACAACCTTCTGGTCAAATTCTGTTGGCTTTAATGGCTTTAGGCTTAATCGCATATGCAATTTATCTCATGCTACAGGCGCGCTATAGTCGTATTAAAATAAATTAAACTTAATCAAATGCTCAATCACAAATAACTACGGTTGTTGATAACTGGCCACCCTAACCGTTAATTCTCCCTGTTGTGGATTGCGACTAAAAATAAACTGCCCAGATCTTTTTTCGTGGCGAGAGAGAAAATCTATTTGTTGATTACCAGTTTCCACAGTCTCTTCAGCAATAGAAAGTTCGCCCACAACTTCTACTGCGTTAGCAGCTTCTCCCCCATAGTTGCTCACCGTGAAAGGTACATAATACTGCTGCTTGATCTGGCGAATTTCCGAGGTGGTGACTGATAAGATCGGCGGATTAGTATCTCCTGTAATCCAAATGTAGCATACTAAAGCAACAATAATACTTACTATAAATAGAGAAAGACCAAAGCTAACTCTTTCAGCTAGCGATTGCCTACCAGGTTTTTTTGGCATTAGTTTATCGATCGATTAAAATTCAATGATTTAACCAGTTTACACTGCTAAACGCCCCGCAGCACCACCAATGCTGGCAGGTAAGCTTAAAATTATGCCGTAGCGCAACCAGAGAAACCAAGGATCGCTAAGGGAAATCTTTTGAAAAAACCAGAGCATCATCATTCCCACAAACAATGACAATATATAAGAGATAATTGTTTCACTTTGAGGAGTCTGAAATAATCCTGATTGCTGGCGACGCTGTTGGTAGTTGGTAATTGTTGAGGCAAAGACAATAGCATAAGATATCAAAAGAGAGGCAGCCATAATTAATAGTAGCCACGGAGAAGTAGCAGAAGCTGCCAACATGGTTACTTCATCGGTAGGTGCAATGCTAAAAGCGACAAATAAAGCGCCAATTATGGTTGCACTGCAATCGGCTATGGCATCATGCCAGACTCTGGACTTCTGATTACGAGAGGAAGATGAAGAACTGTTGCTTTGGTTATTAGCTTCTGAATCACGTGGATTTCCACTTATTAGCGATCGCGAAAATGCTACCCCTACAGAAAAAGGAACACTTTCAAAGATAATTTGGCCTAATGCTTCGCTTAAAGATGTTTGCAAATCTATGCGTTTTAAGATGATTAACATCAAGGCAGAACAAACAATGCCAATAGCTAAAGTTTCAAACGTTTCGGCGATCGAGCCAGGCCAGGTTTCGCTTTCTCGTGGTCGAAAACCTTCAATCCGATTAATTAACAACACGATAATAAAAGTAATGGCCAAGATGCCTAGTAAAACAGGCGGTTGAACATAAGCTCCAATAAACCAGACTTCCATTGTATATAGTAAGGGAATGCCAAAGAGAAAGCCTCCTGAAGCACCACCAATTATTTCTTGAATTTCTGATTGCCAATCATCGCCATATACACGGCGGCGATCGTTTAAAGATTGATTACGATTACTCACTATGACTAAAGCCAAACCCAATAATTTTAGACAGCAAAAAGGTCGGTAGACCTATTTTTAGTTTACAATCTGCTACCAACCTTCTATGAGCGACAGAAACTTTATTTAACGAGCATCTGTACCCTGGTTAGGAGCGCCAGGTTTACTCTCTTTTGCTCCTGGTGCTTCTGCTTGCGCGCCTTCACGAGTATCTTGATTACTGTCCATACCTGTTTGACGATTCGCTGAATCGACGTTGGTTATGTCTTCATTTAATTCTTCATTGCTAGCGGCAGGAGTTTGGTTTTCGTTTTCTGGTTTGTTATCCATAATCTAATTTTTTAGTTATTTAAATTGGTTCTATGTTCAATTATTGAGAAGGAACGAAACAAATCAACCTATCTTTAGATATAAAAAGTTAAATCACAGATTCACTGCCTTAAATCTAAAATTTAGAGGATCAATGCTCATATCGGTAATACTTCAAAATTAATTGAGTCAAGTAAATTGGAACTTTAATCTTGCCGTATATCTTTAGCTGTACTTGTCGTTTTAATCATCTATCTCATTAGTAGGATGAAAAATAATTACATTTTAAATAATCTTAAATAGATATAAATAAATCAAGTACCTTCAGGAGTTATTTACCTATGCCTTTAGCTAAAATCGCCGATCTATATCCTAATTATCAAGAAGATATTTTCGGCGGCGAAGATATCAAGAATTTTTCTGTTTATGACTATTCTAATGACAAGATTGGTTCAGTTCATGACATTATCGTTGATGAGTCGGGACGATTCCGCTATTTGGTACTTGATACAGGTTTCTGGATTTTTGGCAAAAAGGTATTGCTACCCGTCGCTAGAGCCAGCATCGACTATAGCCAACAGCGAGTCTACGCTAGAGACCTAACCAAAGAACAGGCAGAGAATTTGCCTACGTATGATGATGATATGACCATTGACTATGACTACGAAGAACAAGTCAGAAGAGTTTATCGTGGTCGAGACTATGAACCAGACAACAGCGTATATGCTCAAGAGGCTGGCGGTTCTGACAGTGGGGCGTACCAAACTACAGGTGTTTATGAGCGCGATACATATAATTACGATCGCGAACCAAGCCTATATACTCACCAAGAAGTAGATACAAACGATCGCCAAAACCTCAAGCTATACGAAGAACGCTTGATTGCTAATAAACACCGTTTCCGCGCTGGTGCAGTTAGTATCGGTAAAAGAGTAGAGACTGAAACCGCCAGTGTATCTGTTCCTGTAGAAAAAGAAAGAGTGGTTATTGAACGTACTACTCCGACAGAAGGTACTGTTGTTACCCCTGGTACAGATGCTTTTAGAGAAGGCGAAGTTGCCAGAGTAGAAGTCTATGAAGAAACTGCTGATATTGAAAAGCAAGCTTTTGTTCGCGAAGAAGTAAACATACGCAAAGAAGTTGAGCAAGAAACTGTACAAGCTCGCGATACAATCCGTCGTGAAGAATTAGAGATTGAAACTGATGGAGATGCACTTATCAACGGCGAGCGCGACATGAACCGCGATGTCAACCGCGATATCAACCGCGACCGTAACATTTAAGTCAAGAATTAATTAGCTAGAGCATTAATGCAGGTAGGGTATCATACTCTACCTGTACTTATTTAAAATAGAAATCCTGATATTATGACTTTAAGTGACAATAGCGATCGCTCAATGGCTCGAGGAGCAAAGCCCGATCGTTCGTCTTATTCTGCTTCATCCCAAGCTAATTCCGGATATGCGAGCGACTCTAACTCAAACACTCGGTTGTCAGAATTAGATCGAGAATTAATTTCTTATCAAATAATTGATTCCCAGGGAATACCCAGGGCTACAGTAGCCGATCTTTATTATGCCGCTGACAATTCGCTTAATTTGTTAATTAAGCTAGATCGAAGTACCGACCTAGATCGCTTAAGCCTTAAACGATTAGCAAGCAGCGATATCCGCCAAATTGATCGAGCTAACAAATTAATTTTAAGCAGCTTATCCTATCAACAGCTAGAAAATCTACCGCTCTATCAAGCTTTACCGACTCATTTACAAGAAGCAGTAGCCGAATCTTCATCTGATGATTACGAGATGAATCCTACCCATAATCAGAATTTAACACCTAGCTCGCAAATAGAACGAATTACTTTACTAGAAGAAAAATTACAGGTAAAGCGTCGCAAACAAAAAGTTGGCGAAGTTGTCGTTCGCAGGCAAGTAGAAACGCGAATGGTACAACTACCGCTTCGGCGAGAAACATTAATCGTCGAAAGAATTGGCAACAATCCTGAACGGTTGACTGAGGTTGTAATCTCCGAAAATCAGGTTAATGGCTTTAAATATGACGAGTTAAGCGATCGGGCTCAGCTTAATGCTTCTCGCAGTAACTACCTCAATCTGCAAACAGCACAAGAGTTATTAGAAGCGATCGCCCATCTTGACTCTGCCAACAATGCCAAAGTTCGTGTCGAGATTGTTACTGACAGTTCTGAAGCTAGAATACAGCATCAAAATATCTGCGATCGCTATCTGTAAAGAAAACGAAACACGCCTGAAATCTTTATTTAACAGCTAATTTTTACTCTTAGAGATTACTCCATTAGGAAACGACGGAGTAATCTCTGTGTAATTTTATACTCTATCCAGCGAGCGCTGAAAGCTTGATAGCTTTTTTCTTGAGCTGCTTCATCGCTTTATTTTTAATTTGTCGGACTCTTTCTCTACTAATACCGCAAACGTCGCCAATTTGCTCGTAAGTCATAGTCTTGCCATCTTTTAGACCATAGCGCAGGATGATTACGTCTCGCTGCTTGGGAGACAGAGTATCTAACAGATTTTGAATCTTAGTAATAGTTTCTCTTTCAGCCACAAAATCTGAAGGAGAACTCGAATCATCAGGCAAAATTTGCCCTAATTCGGTTTGATTCTCGTCGATAGTTGCATTAAGACTTCTGGGTCTGGTCATTCTTGAGGCTTCAGCCAAAGATCTTAGTTTTTTAACGTCGATATCAAGCTCTTGAGCAACTTCGAGATCGGTTGGTTTGCGACCGAGTTTTTGAGATAGCTGACGATTAACTTTCTTGATCTTATTTAGATCTTGAGTAATATGAATCGGCAAGCGGATTGTCCGAGCATAGTTAGCGATCGCTCTGGTCATCGCCTGTCTAATCCACCAGTAGCTATAGGTAGAAAACTTGTATCCCTTGCTCGGGTCAAATTTTTCCGATGCTCGCATCAAACCAATACTACCTTCTTGAATTAGGTCAAGCAGAGATAGACCCCGGTTTTGGTATTTTTTGGCGATCGAAACAACCAAGCGCAAGTTTGCCTGAGTCATCTTTCTTTTTGCCCTTTGACCTTGACGAACAATTGCCTCTTCTTCTGGGGTCAAGTTTTCCTGCTCTAATAAAGGCAGCATTGCTTGAATTTGATTAGCTAGCTTTACTTCTTCTTCTGACTTTAATAAAGGAGTACGACCTATTTCTTTTAGGTAACTAGTAACGCTGTTGTTGTTGGTGCTTGCCATGATTAGTTTTACTATATTATTTGTTGGTGGGTTTACTTTTTTTGTTGGTTGGTTATAAAGCTTATATTTAGCTTTGGTTTTGACGAGTAACGCTGTTGTTGTTGCTCGCAGGGGATAAAATCTTTAATAATTTCAGCATTGGTCTGTTGAGAAATCTCTACTTGGCAATAATTTTCGTTCGCTTTAAACAAAAACTTTTCTCCTGGTCAAATAACTCGTTCACCATGTCTGTCAAAATGTTTGTCAACCAGACCACTAATTTTGGCGATAACAATTTTCTGAATGTTATTGGTGCAGCAATACAGTTTTTGGCAACTGACATTTCGATCCAAAGGAAAAAATAATTGAGTCATGTTTATAGAAAACCGAACAAGTAAAGCAACAGGATCGGCGAAAAGCAGATCTTAATTAGTTTTTTAGCTTGACTCAATTATTTCAATAAACAGGGTCGCTCGGAATCACTCGCAAGTTAGAAAGCAATGTTGCTAGCCGACCAAGTTTTGCTATTTTTTGGTCTGGATCAATAAGCGCTAACTTTTTTCTAGTATGATCTTTATTTAGCAGGTATCGCAATGCGGGTTTCCTACCTTTCGTTATTTTTCGGTTTTGTGATAGTGGTGCGCATCATAAGACAGCAAGGATTTAATAACTAAATCACTCTCCAGCCGACCAAGGTTTGATAAAATCAGGGTATAAAGTGAGGCCGCCATCGACAAATAACGTTTGACCTGTAATATATGCAGCATCATCCGAGGCTAGGAAAGCAGTTATGGCTGCCATCTCTTCAGATGTTCCAACTCTTCCCATCGGAATGTGGCTTTCTACCTCTTGTTTCTTTTCAGTATTTTTAGTCCAGCTATTAATTGGTGTGGCAGTAGCACCAGGCGCGATCGCATTAACTCTAATATTTTGCGGTGCATATTCTAATGCTAGGGTTTTAGTCATATTTTCCATGCCACCTTTACTAATCGCATAGCTAACGTATTGGGGGCGGGGGATAATTTCATGAACGCTAGAGACGTTAATAATAATGCCACCTTTCCCTTGCTGCAAAAAATGCTTAATCGCTTCTCTGGCACAAAGATAAGCACCCCGAAGGTTAACATTAATTACCCGGTCAAAGTCTGATGTGGCTAACTCATGGGAAGGGGCAGTGGTTTGTATCCCCGCGTTGTTGATTAAAATATCGATGCTGCCAAGCTGACTTGCCACTTCATTACACATGCGAATGATATCTGTTTCTTCTGAAATATCTGCTTCTACAGGTAACTGCTTGCCGCTACATCCTTGAGCTTCGGCACACATTTTCTCAATTAATTTTTTCGTACTATCTAGCTTCTGGATATCCTTGCGGTAGTTGAGAGCAACGTTTCCACCAACTGAAACGAAATAAGCGGCAATCGCTTGTCCAATACCAGAGGTTGCTCCTGTAACTAAAACATTTTTGCCTTGTATACCCTTCATAAATTACTTGTTTCCATTTATGTTGCTCACCAACAAGTATCTAACAGCTAAATCGATCGATGCATCTTTCTAAGGCTGTAAATTAGTAGTTTTTAAACCGATGACTACGTAAAGGTTACAGAAATGTCGAGATGAGTAGGTACTTTAACTAGGATCTACTGAAAATATAAAATTACTTAAAAATTACGAGTCGAAAGCTACAAAAAGTAATATTTCATAGCTCATTACCCGAATCAACAACGCCTAAATTACTTTTGTGCCAGAATTAATCAATAAATTTTTATCGATCGCATTGCGGTAAGATAAGCGGGACTTGATGTTTTCTGGATAAGAAACTTCTTTTTGTAAATACTTCCAGATTGACTCACAGGCTTCATAATTGCCCACAGTCGCTAGTAGTCGATTGTCTTGGTATATACCCCACCTCTGATTTTCCGTCTGTTTAATTTCGTACTTTAAATTTATCATTGTTGCAAAACTTAACTATTTTTATTAATTGTTTAGATATATTAAAAAGATATTTCTTGATAAATAAATCTATCTAAAGACTAACTATAGAGTTGAAATTATGCTTAATAAAAATTTACACTATAAATCTTAAGCATTTGCGAAAGAATGTAAGTTATCAAATTATGACAAAATCTCTAAAATTTAATTAGGGGATAAGCGATCGCCTACCCCCTAATTAATCAATATCAATAAATTAAACCTTCTGCTTGCCTTGAAAGACTAAGGCCGATAAACATCTCCAAAATCAGCAAATTTTAGCTGAAAAATTCAGGCTGTTGCTTTAGTTGGCTGAGCGTAGACAGGATAACGAAATATAGCGATCGCCGATTGATTGTCAGGCATCTGGGATCGTTCCCAAGTATAAACATTACCACCCTGTAAATAAGTCTGGGTAACGGCAAAATCTAGTAAATCCATGCTGTCTTCAGTTGCTTGAGAATGAATTTCTACTTGGTTGGTTTGACGATCAAACTGTCCCCAATGATCTGCATTTTCAACGATAAATAAAGTATCAACCTGTCCGTTAGCAGCACCCGCGACTATTTCTTCTAGCTGAGAACTAGCTTCACCAGTACCAGATAGTTGATGATAGCGATCCATCGCCGATTGTTTAGCTGCCATTAGGTGGGGTTCAATAATCGACCACGCCTGCTGATGTAAATCTTCAGGATCGATGTTTTCAGGATTGCCAATAATTCCTGGTTCTAACAAGCTGCCATAAGAATTTGCTTGATGGTAGATTGGCAGAAGATACTCCACACCAGCCAGAATTAGCGGAGTTTTTTCTGCTTGTAAAACAGATGTCAAACCATTGTCGATCTGATCGAAAAAACGTTTGATTTCGTCTTTATTGTCGGTAGTGCCTGATCCCTGACCATGATATGTATGATTGCCCGAGCCGCCACCGTGATATTGTAGCTGCTGTTCAAGATCGTCATATTTCAAAGCTTCGGCTAAGCTAGCGGGAACGCCTTCGGGTAGCATTATTTCCTTAATGTTGTAATGACTACCAAGAAAAAACCGTACCTCATTTTGTGACAGTGCCAACAAATAAAACTTATTATCGTTAGTAAGCACGGGCAATAAAGGCTTGAGATAAAAGCGATCGCTTACCTCGACAGACTCTTCAAAACTATGAGGAAGACGATAATATTTAACCCCATCTCGACCGATAAAAAATGCTAAGCCGTAGTCTTGGTGTTGCCAAAAATCATAGTTGTCAATATATGCTTTGGCTGATGCCAAGGCATCATTTAGTTTGGAGGTTGATTTATTTAAATGGGCAATTTTTTCTTCAGCTTCTCGAATTGAATTTTTGAAACGAATCGGATTTTGGCGAGTTTCTGCCCCTGCTTTCTCGGCTGGCATATAGATAGAAACGCAGGTAGAATTTTCTTGAGCTAAAGTTTGAAAATCCGAGCGTGATAATTCAGTCATACAAAAGATATATTTTTTTATTATTAGTAACGTCTATTCATATGGCAACAAAATACCATCGCGATCGCATCCTTCTCTAGATAGTCAAACAGAAATAAGCCCAAAAAATAAGGACGCTAATCTAACGTCCAATAAATTATTCTGATTAACTTTTTATCAATAAGTCGATCGAGGTTAAATTTTAAATGCCAAATAATTTAGGCTGATGAGCACATATCTTTAATTTTTCTTGGTAAGAATTGAGCAATTTCACTAACTTACTTTCTTTGACGATAATTCTTCTTTAACCAAGACTAAATTACGCTTGTTGCCAAAGTTCCTTGACCCTTCCTTCTGGCATCCAACTACCAATCTCTTTAATTCGTTCTTCTGACAGTTCTTCTTTAGTTGCCGAAAATACAGCATCAACTACTTGCTCAACATTAGCTTGTTGTGGCATCCCACCTTCATTCTTTACTCGGAAAAGAAAACGGTCTGAATCTATTTTAAAGATGCCAGGACCTTGCCATGGTGGACGTACTCGACTGAGAAGGCCAACAATCGGATTGGTATCTTTCCACAGATCGGCTATTTCTTGCTGTAAAGCTTTTGTGTCGGTCGGTTCAGCAGGCTCGTGCAGTTCTTCGGCAACTCGATCGGCTGCTTCTGTTGTCATTAAATCACGCATGACGCGGAACACCATTTCTGTTATGTCTCTAGCATCGAATATATCTTCTAATTCTCCTTTGAGCATAACCTTTTCTAAAAATGGCGTATGTTCAGTAGCAATAGGAGTAGTAGGACCTTTTTTGATGGCATCTGGGGGATCTTTTTCCATGTTTGCTAACATTTTTTCCCCTTTTTCAGTTAATTTAGCTTTTTTAAACTTAATTAAGTGAGGCAAAGGACCATCGGGTGCGCCAAAGGTATTAGCAATGCGAAAGTCAACTTCCTCTTCATCAATTAAATCGGGTACGTCTTCTTGATTGGCGTAGGCATTTCCTGAAAAGTCGGCCTCAATATATTGTTTCTGATTAAGATAGTCAAGATGCCCCAGAAAGTCCGAGATGCTTAGATTGCGACCGGTAAAGTCTGTAGCCTCGAAATTCACGGAGTGTTTGCCGTTGCCATCTCCCTGCTTGATTTTTCTGAGTAAGATGTACATAATGTCATCTTTTAAGCCTATAGGCATATATTTATTCTCTTTACTTTTCTTATAAAAAGAATTATATAGAAATCATTTAACTCTCACATCTACTATTGGGATAAGATTAGGTTCTATCTGTAGCTAGATATATTTTTGTCATGAACGATCCGTGGTCGCTTATTGAATAATCAATCAACAAAAAAAGCAGTTACAATTAAACGACAGTGCTGTATTGCCGTTTTTTCTTGGTCAGCTTATTGACAACTATGTTGTTATCTATAACTTATGAATTCCTGCCCAAGAAGGATGATCTCATGCCATCTGTTGCGTAGGATTGTGATAATTTAACTTGAAGCTGAGGGGGCTAATCTCTGTTTGAGATCATACGGCACAAATTATCTGCCGACCTTAGGATATACTTAGCATCAGCTTCAAACCTCAAGCTTGAAAGAAAAGATTGCAGCAGGCTTAGTTCGAGCGGATTTTTTTATTTTCTAGCTGGCGATTTGTAGCTAAAAGACAACTACTCTTTTGCTTCAATCTCAAAATCTAGCTTTTTTTCACTAAGCAGTCAGATTCATGTCCCACTTCAACAAGCCTGCTAAATGTGCGCGAGATATCCATCCATTTTCAAACTTAAAATATAAGTTTGATTATTGCTCAATTTGAATAAAATTTAGGTCAAAGTAATTATGTTAGTCGAAATTGCCGATCGCCTTAAGACAGTTGCTAGTTCGATTATCGGGAAAAACAACAGTCTCCCATATTGGATTGAAGTAACCACCATGCAGCCACACTGTATTTATTATTTTGGTCCTTTTGATAATTATCGTGAAGCCAAAAGATCGCAAGGTGGCTATATTGAAGATCTAATCGAGGAAAAAGCCAACGGGATCAGCGTCAAAATTCAACGCTGTTTGCCAACCAATCTAACCATTACGGAAGAGGAGTTTCTTGCTGGATAATTTCTAAGACCATCTGTTCTTCGGGATTTAACTCGTCAGGGGCTGATTCCGACGCTGTCTCAGACATCAATGAAAACAGCAATCCATCGTAATAAGCCTCAATAACGGCAGGATGAATGTAATATTTACGACAGGTTGCTGGACGATTTCCTAGTTGTCTAGCGACATTTTTGATTGCCTGAGTCACGTTTTGTTGGGCTTGTTTTTCCGAAGCGAATTTACCCAAATTATCTAACTCGATCGCCGCTAATAAAGTACCATACCAAGTACGAAAATCTTTAGCGGTAAAATCTTGTTTGGTTATTTGCTGTAAGTACTCGTTCACGTCTCCCGAATCAACAAAATGTCGCTCGCCAGCTTCATCGTAGTATTTAAAAATTTCATAGCCAGGAATCTCTTGACACTGTTTAATCACTCTAGCTAATTTGCGATCCCTTAGCTCTATTTCGTGTTCTACGCCACTTTTGCCGCGAAACTCAAATTTGATCTTATCTCCTTTAGTTTCAACATGGCGATCGCGCAGAGTAGTTAAGCCATAAGAGCGATTTTTCTGGGCATATTGACTATTACCTACCCTGATTAAAGTATTTTCTAGTAGCTGCACCACCGTTGCCAAAACCTTTTCTCTAGATAAATCATGCTGACGCAAATGCCGTTTTGTAGTTGAGCGAATTAACGGCAGGTGTGCGCCAAACAGCAGCATTCGATTAAACTTATGCTGGGATCGAACTTTACGCCACTCAGGATGATAAAAATACTGTTTGCGTTTTTTAGTATCTTTTCCCGTCGCCTGAAGATGCCCATTAGATAAATGGCAAAGCCATACATCCGTTAACGCAGGAGGTATAGACAAAGATTTTAAACGTTTCAACTCTGTTTCGTCGGTAATGCGATCGCCCTTAGCATTTAGATATTTAAAGCCACGACCAGCTTTTTGACGCTTAATTGTTAAACCATCTGCCCTAACATACTGTAAGCCTGCCATTTTGGCCGACTTCTCAGGCTCTAAATCTAAAGCTTTAAGGACTTGGCGATCGACTATTTCTTCTACTGCAAACATCGCTTAATAATCACTGATTTGTACAAGGCACAGCTTTGCCCTAACTAACTTCTGACTTCATCGGATCGTTGCCCCAATTCATCAACGAATATCGCCAACGAGTCTCTTTAATATCTCCAGAGGGCTTTTGCGCGAGGTGACGATGAACATAGCCGACAACTTTCTTCATGTGTTTAAAGTCTTTTTTCTTATAGTCTGACTCCTCTTTTTGCAGAATTTTAATAATTTTTTTACCAGATTCACGTCCTTTAATCTTGCCTTGTCGATCTTTTTGCCCCACGGAATGACTTTCTTCTGTCTTGAGCCACTGCTTTATTTCCGAGGCTTTCATGTTCACCGCTTCGCAAAAATCAGCCAAAACTTTTTGTTGCTCTGGCTTAAGCTTAGCTTCATTAGCTAGGGGAGATAAAGACTTGGCTGTATAGGTAGAAACATTGCCTGTATTGTCGTTTTTGACTAAATAACGAGGTTTACTTTTCGTAGCGGTAATATATTTTCCTTCAACTGTAGTCGGTTCAGTTATCTTCTGAGTAACTTTTCCTGTGGTTTCTCCTCTGCCAACTTTCCACTTAACGCGATCGCCTCGCTTCAACTTAGTTGCCATAAATTCAATATATCTGTAACTTGTTTGTAACTTAATTTATTGAAATTAATTTGATTATTTAATTATTGTTAGTTTGTTGATACAAATGCCTCCCCTTTAAGATTGATCTTGAATAATTCTTAAGATTTAAAATAGTTGCTATTTTGCCCCTTTGGCTGTTTTAACTTGATTTTACATCCGTAGTAGGATGTATTTTAAATTTAATTTTGGCAAGATAGAGGGAAAATTTCCCACAATTTTTATTTATGGTTAATAAAGCGCAAAAACGTGCCGTTGGCACATTTCCCACTCGTCAAGATGCCGAAATTGCACTCATCGAATTAAGAGATTCTGGCTTTAATATGGAGCAAATATCAGCGATCGCCCAAAATCCGCCAGACGAAAAACAATTAGCCGATGTAGAGGTAAAGTCTAGTTCCGAAAGAGCTAAAGATGGAGCAGAAACAGGAGCAATTATGGGGGCTACCACAGGAGGAATGTTGGGCTTGATTGGTAGTCTTAGTGTGTTGGCTATTCCAGGGGTTGGTTTAGCCACCGAGGTGGCAATATTATTGGGCAATGCTCTTTTGGGCAGTGGTTTTGGGGCTGCTGGAGGAAGCCTAGTCGGAGCTTTGATTGGCTGGGGGATTCCCGAAGAACAGGCTAAATACTATGAAGAGCTTCTCTCCCAAGGAGATTACGTGGTTTTGGTTGAAGGAACAGAAGCAGAAATAAAAGGAGCAGAAGCAATCTTGCTTAATCGTAAAATTCGTAACTGGAATACTTACGATACTCAGTGGCAACCGTAAGGTTTAATTACATTAAGATTTATCAGCTTCTAGCTTTTTGAACAACGAGTCTAAACGTTATTATTTATTCCTACCCTAAACCGACTTGGATAAGAGCAAGGTGAAAGTCGATCCCTTGCCCACTTCCGATTCAACCGTAAGTTTTCCCTGGTGAGCATAAATTATTTGTTGGCAAAGGTATAGCCCTAAGCCTTTGCCCGCCCGCCGATGATTTCCTTGATGATATCTTTGGAACACGGTTTGTTGTTCTTGGGGCGAGATGCCGATTCCTGTGTCTTCGATTTGGACTATTACCTCAAACTCATTTTGCGTCAGCGATACTTTTACTTTTCCTTTGTCGGTAAACTTGATCGCATTGCCAATTATATTAGTTAACACCCGCCGTAATTCTAGGCGATCGCCATTTACAGGTACAACTTTTGACAAATTTGCTTCTAACCGAATTTCTTTTTCGGCTGTTAAGGGTTTAAGTTCGGTAACTACGTCGGTAATTAGCTGCTCAAGATCTACAGGAATAAAGCTGAGAATTTTTTGCCCCAACTCATAATGATGGGTTTCTAGCAGCTTATTGAGCATTTCTAGTAGGTTCTGATTGCTGCTAATAATATTAACAATCGCCTCTTGCTGTTCTCCTGTTACATTTCCAAAGGCTTCTTGCTTGATTAGATCTAACATCCGATTAGCGGCTACTAAAGGAGTACGCAGATCGTGAGTCAGGCAAGAAACAAAACTTTCCCGCTGATCGATAGTTTCTTTGAGACGCAGCATCGATCGCACTCTTGCCTGTAATTCATCAATTTGAAAAGGCTTGCGGACAAATTCATCTGCTCCCGCATCAAGCCCCTCTACTAGGCTAGATTCTTCCCTAGCAGTGACTAACAGGATCGGAATGAAGGGAATATTTTTGTCTTGGCGAATTCGTCTGGTTACTTCGTATCCATCCATGCCAGGCATCATCACATCAAGTAAAATCAGGCTAGGAGGAAATAGTTTGATTTGCTTTAGTGCAGTTTCTCCATTATGAGCTAAAACCACATGATGACCTTCTTGTTCCAAAGCTAGTTGAACCAACAAAAGATTGTCGGGAATGTCGTCAACTGCCAAAATATAATGATCTTTAATAGTTTTCGTATCAGACATTTCTAATTAGAAACAAAAATATATACCAGCTACCTTAGATAACTACTATCTATATATTTAAACATCATACCTACGAGGGATTTCTATAATAAAAGTAGAACCCGCTCCTAATTCGCTTTCCAGGGAAATTTTGCCTCCCATCATTTTGACTAGAGATTGAGTAATAGCCAAACCCAAACCCGTTCCTGAATGCTGTCTGGTAAAACTTTGATCTGCTTGACGAAAAGCCTCAAATACTTTGTCTCGATCTTCTGGAGCAATGCCCACGCCTGTATCGCTAACGGCGAGCGCAATTTCTTTTTCGTTTAGTGACCATACTTTAATAAGTATCGAGCCAGATTCAGTAAACTTAATCGCATTAGATAATAAATTAGTCACAATTCGCTTGACAAAGTTTAAATCTTGAAATACGCAAGGATCTTCTAGTTCGATTTGCGCTGACAAGGATAATTGTTTCTGCATCGCTAAAGAATTCAGTTCGTTCATGGTCAAATCTACTAAATGAGCCATATTGAACCTTTGCGGATTTGGTTTGAGTTTCCCTGCCTCAATTTTAGAGAAGTCCAACATTTCGTTAATCATCTCTAGCAAACTTTTACTATTATTAAAAATTCGCTCGATTAAACCTTGTTGTTGATTAGAGAGGGGATCGGGATACTGACGCAGTAGTAACTGAGAAAAGCCCATAATAGCGTTCATTGGAGTTCGCAGTTCATGGGACATAGTGGCTAAAAATTCTGACTTTAGCTTATACGTTTTTTGAAGCTGAATATTTTGTAATTTGATTTGCTGCTGTTGTTCTTCTAGCTCTTGGTTTTTTGAGATTAATAATTCGTTGCTGGCACGAAGACGCTGGTTGGCTAACTCTACTGCCTGTTCTGCCTGATGAAGGCGAATTGCTCTGTCAATCGACTTGGCTAAGTTGTTCGGTTCAATGTTTGATTTTGCGATGTAATCTGCTGCTCCCGCCTTCATTATTTCAACGGCAATTTTTTCATCTCCTTGCCCCGTTAAAACAATCAAGGGCAAATCCAAGTTTAAAGCTTTAATATCGGCAATCAACTCTAAGCCATCAATATCTGGCAAACGATAATCTAACAGGATTACGTCAAGATGATTTGTGTAGTGTTGTGCTGTATTAGTAGAGGCTAAACTGCTGCGCTCGAGGCTAAATAAATTACCTAAATTAGCAGACCAATTTCTTAATAGGGTAAGGGCTTGAGTACCGTTTTCTACCTCAGTTAGCTCGATGGCGACGCTGGCTTTTCTTAAAGCACGTCTGACAGTCAGGCGATCGACTTCATCATCATCAACTAATAATATTGAGAATTGCTCTACGCTCATTGTAAATTGCCATTTATATTGCTTAATCTCCGATCATTTGGTTAGTACTAAGGCATCTCGCACAAAGTCCAATACTTATTTAAAGCAACCATTACCTCAGCAAAATTACCAAAGGTTACGGGCTTAAGGATATAACCAGCAACGTTTAAATTATAAGCTTCAATTCTATCTCGATCTTCATCTGAGGTAGTCATAACTATTACTGGGGTTCGTTTGAGAACATCATTTTCTCTTATTTCATAAAGGAACTCTAAGCCATTCATTTTAGGCATATTAAGATCTAACAATATTAACCTTCTGGTTTCGGGGACTTGAGGAGGCTTGCCATTGCGCGAGCGCAGCATTTCTAAAGCTTCCACACCATTTCCCGCCACATATAAAGGGTTAGTAATTTTATGTTTTTTAAATGCTCTTTTGACGTTGATTACGTCAACTTCGTCATCCTCTACCAACAAAATATTGATTATTCTTTCGTCCATATTTTTGAATTTATGTCTTAGACATTACTTAAATTCTCTTTACATTAGAAAATGTTGCACAACAGAATACCATCATAGGCTTTTTAGGCTATTCAGCCCTCAGCTAAAGGTTGTATGTTTTAAAAAAGTAAGCTATAGAAAATAACTTTTACTAAAATAGAGGTAAATAGCAGTTATCACCGCATTTATTAGTTATATATGCTCAAGTTTAGCTAAATTTTGATTATCGTCGATACTCAGGAATAATGAGTAATAAAAATATAAGAGTTAAGGCTTTGTGGATTAACTCTCGATCTACATCGGCTTGGATTCTTTAATTACTTTTAGCAGCTAACTAATTGTCATGGATCGAGGCGATCGCGCTTAGTTCCATACCCGATTTAATTAGAAACTAGCTACTACATTTTGCTGATTTTGAATGAGAGTGACGAAGTTAGATAAAATTTGTAGTCCGTTATCAGAAGATTTTTCAGGATGGAACTGTACCGCCATTAAATTATCACGAGCGATCGCTGCCGTTACCGTCTGTGAGCCGTGAGTCACCGTAGCAGCATTAATACTTTTGTCTAAAGGATCGACGTAATAAGAATGGACGAAATAGACGTAAGGATCGGCGGGTAATTGTTGCCATAAAGCAAGATCAGATTGAATTATTGCTAATTTATTCCAACCCATCTGGGGAATAGTAATTCCTGGTTCACTTTTAAAACGACGCACGATACCAGGAACAATGCCTAATCCTCTTTCTGTTCCTTCTGCCGAACCATCAAATAAAATTTGTAGACCTAAACAAATCCCCAAAAAAGGTTTGTTTATAGCGATCGCCTTTTTGATAGTTTCTTCTAAATTGCGCTCTCGAATATGTCGCATCGCTGGATCGAATGCTCCCACCCCTGGCAACACAACCGCATCAGCCGTCAAAATATCTTGAGGAGAATTAGTTATTTGAGGAAATGCACCTGCTTTCTCTAAACCTTTACAGGCAGAATGAAGATTTCCCATATCGTAGTCAATCACGGCTACGTTGACCATATTGTTTTCTTCAGATTTAATGACTTCTCATCAATATCTTAAACAACTTCGGAGATTACTGATGATTAGATGTTGGTTACTAATTATTCGTGAATTTTAAGTTAATTCTCAATTACGTAACTAAACAATTCAACTCTTTATTATACGTAGTAGCTTAAAGCTAAGCGCGAAGTTGCCCTCATGGTTAAGGGTAAACGTTGCGGGGGTTCACGGTCAAGCCCGTGCATGATTAGCCCTAAAGGATTAGCTCCTTACGTCGCGTCCTCCTTACGTCGCGTCCTGCGCGTCGCAAACTTCGTAAAAAGAGCTAACAGCTTTTAAATATATTTGAACTATACTAATTTCCCTGAACCCTATAATGAAACCAACTTTTAAAAATAGACTGGCTTGGGAACAAGCTCAAATATTAATGCAGCCTGCAATGTTAAGGGTAGTAGATAATATTCGTAAAGAGATCGAAGCTTCCAACTGGAAAGGAACATACAAAGAAGTAACCGAACCTATTCCTGGTTACCATCTTTGTCTATCTCACTCTAATTACCAGGTTGAGGTGGATGTTTGGGAACTTTGTTACAAAGTTTGTTTTTTACAATACGAGCCAATCCAACATATATTTAGTCAACAAGATGAAGCTGCTTATCCTGTAGAAATAGATACTCGTCTAATCGATGATTTAGGCGAAGTAGACTGGCAACTATTAGAATCGAAAGCGCAGCAGTCTGTGAGAAAAGTTTTTAGTACTCTTCCAGAGTCATAAGTAGCAAGTATCAGGTAGTAAGTAACAGTTATGGAATTAAGACAGGTTCAGGAATCAGCAGGAGCAATTTTTGATGAAACAGGAGTTGCTTTGGATTTTAACAATCAGGAGCGAGTTAGAGAAGCAGTTAATTACGGGGTAGCAATATGCGATCGCTCTAATTGGGGTTTGCTTAAAATTACGGGAGAAGACCGTTTACGCTATTTGCACAATCAAAGTACTAACGACTTTGAAAAGCTCAAGCCAGGACACGGCTGCGATACAGTATTTGTCACCTCTACGGCACGTACCCTTGATTTGGCAACGGCTTATGTCACCGAAGATGCAGTTTTACTCTTGATTTCTCCTAGCCGTCGTGAACAGCTATTGTCATGGCTAGACCGCTTTATTTTTCCCTTTGATCGAGTTGAATTAACGGATATCTCGTCAAAATACGTAGTATTTAGCTTGCTTGGGTCACAAAGCAGCACTCTATTAGCTAAACTAGTTGGCGATCCTGTTTCTTTAACTAATTTGGCAGAACATCAAATAGTAAGCATCGCCGATGTTCCTGTCAGGGTGGCAATGGGTAGCGGTTTGGCAACCCCTGGCTATACGCTAATTTTAGAGCGCGATCGCGCAGGAACAGTGTGGTCAAAATTAACTGATAGTGGAGCAGTTCCCTTTGGCGATCGCTTGTGGGAAAGTTTAAGGATCGAACAGGGTAGACCTGTTCCTAATCGGGAACTAACTGAAGATTATAATCCTTTAGAAGCTGGATTATGGCAGACCATATCTTTTGACAAAGGTTGTTATATCGGTCAAGAAACTATTGCTCGCCTGAATACTTATAACGGAGTTAAACAAAAGCTTTGGGGTATTAAATTAAGCCAACCTGTTGCGCTCCAAACACCGATTATTTTGAACGATAGTAAAGTCGGCGTACTAACAAGCTATACCGCTACATCATCTGGTTACTATGGCTTAGGTTATGTTCGTACTAAAGCTGGTGGAGCAGGATTAAAAGTTAAGCTAGGTGACGCTCAGGGTGAGCTTGTGGCTGTTCCTTTTATAAGACATCAATAGCAGGCAGCAAATGACAACTAGCTAATGGCCATTGGTGACAAGTTAAGGTTGTGTGTTGTTTGTCAATTGGTTTGTAGCGCACAAAGCGAAGCAATGCTGCGTCGTCGTAAGACTCGTCGGCTTTTGGGTAAGAATATTCTTACCCAAAACACGACGGGACGATCTGCGCGGGGCGTATAAAGGAGGACACGGGTGGCGAACTTGGTTCGCCACCGTGAGATGTCCGTGTCGCAGCAAAGCTACGACCATATGCGAAGCGGTATCCTTTAGGACAGCCCCTTGCGTACGCGCTGCGCTAATAGCTAATGGCTAATGGCTAATAGCTCTAATAACTAACGACAACCAGTAAATCATATTTATCCCAATGGCTCAAAAAAAATAATCCCTCAGAAATTAAACTACTCTAAGGGATCGATAAAAAGCGTAATTAGTATGTATGTATGTATGCTTGCTTTCTTTTACTGCGCTTTTGGGTTGAGTAGACCACACCAGTTTAATCTAAAAAGCTAAGAGCTAAGAGCTAAAAACTAGTTAAATTAGCCTTTGTCTTTTATCCTAGTTACTGGTTTTCTGGCGATGGCTTTTTGTCCGTGTTGGCAGCATCTTTATTTTGAGCTGCGGGAGCTTTGATCTCATTAGCGGGGTTAAAGGGAGGGGATTTTTTAGCAGCTTTTTTAGCAGCAGGGCTTACCTCCTTTACTTCTGTTTCGGCAAAGTTGTTAGTATTCACGCCAGCGTAGTTAACTTTCTCAAACCGCACGACCACAGGGTAACGAATACCGCTGGGATCTACTGATGCGACTGAGCCAACTTCGTTATACCAATAGGATTCTGGACGAAGAATTCTGACCTTAGAACCTCGTTGAACCATGATTGATTAGTCTCCTGAAAATAAATTTTTAATTGTGTTTTAGTTAAGAAAAATACCACGGGCAGCTTTCTTAATTTCCTTGGTTTTTGGCTAGATAAATCATTAACCATTAAACTTCACTGTCAAGTTTATCAAACCTAGTTGGCGATCTATTCTTACGAAACATAACAATTAACCTTAGAGGTCGAATTTTAACGTATTACACTATGTTGTTTTGCGCTTACGTAAAAAGTAGATTTAAGATAATGGCAAGGTCTATTCTTAATAACCATTTAAAGATTTAATGTCTGGTTCAGCCAAAAAAACCATTTATGTAGCAATGGCTGCGAATTTTGCGATCGCTGTCACAAAATTTATTGCAGCTTCGATTACAGGAAGTTCAGCCATGCTTTCAGAGGGGATTCATTCTGTAGTTGATACAGGAAATGAACTATTACTGTTGTTAGGATTACGCCTCAGCAAAAAGCCAGCAGACGACAGCCATCCTTTCGGTTATGGACACGAGCTTTATTTCTGGACGCTAATTGTGTCGCTATTTATTTTTGCTATTGGTGGTGGAATGTCGATTTATGAAGGGATAAATCATCTTCAACAACCAGAACCTTTAACCGATCCTTTCTGGAATTATGTAGTATTAGGGCTAGCAGTAATTTTTGATGGCTATTCTTGGAATATAGCTCTACAACAGTTTTTAGCCAACAAAAACGAAGATAGCTTTTGGACGGCAATACGAGCTAGCAAAGACCCGACTATATTTGCCATTTTATATGAAGATACCGCAGCTCTAATCGGCTTGTTTGTCGCATTTTTGGGTGTATTTAGTGGACATCTGCTAGATAATGTTTATTTAGACGGCGTTGCTTCAATTGCGATCGGCGTTATTTTGTGCGGCGTGGCAATTTTATTAGCAACGGAAAGCAAGGGTTTATTAATTGGGGAAGGTGCGACACCAGAAACCGTAGTGAGCATTAGAAAAATTACCAACGGCGATCCCTCGGTAGAGAAAGTAATCAAAGTCTTAACGCTCCATTTTGGCCCTCAAGAGATCTTGCTTAACTTAGAAATAAAGTTTGTTGACAATCTAGAAACCGAAGAATTAGCGATCGCCGTTGAACGCTTAGAGAATTCGATCAGCAGCCAACATTCAGAAATTCAAAACATTTTTATTGAAGCTAAATCTATATCTGCCAAGCGTAAAGCTTCGGATATTGCTACTAATATCAGCACTTAATTAAAGCTAAGAGCTAAAAGCTAGAATCACCGATTTTCAGCTCTAAAGTAAATATGTCAATTTTCGGTTGAGGATGCAAACATGAGCAATACCTCTTCTCCCGTCATGTTCTTAGTTTTATTAGCAAAAGAGTAATATTCAGGTTTTTCGTCAATAAAAATTTGATGATCGAAGACAAAATCTTCACTATGATCAAAAATTCCCACTGGTATGTAATGTTGATTGTTTTGTTTCAATCTATAAAATAGATGGCTGCCACACTTTTTACAGAATCCGCGCTCTGCTCCCATACGAAGACTGATAAATACCGATATTTTCTTCACCCTTAAAACTAATCTCGCTTCCGCACTCAACTACTAACAAAGAACTTCCACCCCATTTACGACACATACCACAATGACACGCTCCTACCTCATTGTTCTGACTGGTTGTCGAAACCTTTACCGCACCGCACAAGCAGCTACCTTTCATAACACTTAGTTCAGACATATTTTCTCTTCCTTGAGTCACAGATTACTCCGCCGCTTGCCCGTGAATGCTCGCCAAGACACGACGGAGACGGCACGGACCGTTGGTCAATGTTACACTGCCTTCGGTGGTAACAAATATTGCTGTGGAATCGGGCGATCGCCTAAACAATTATAGTCATTCCAATTAGTTTCCTGATGATTGACTGGTTTTAAGTCAGAGATTACTCCGCCGTCCTAAAGGATACCGCTCCGCATATAAAACGACGGAGCCTGCTCTGACCGTTGGTCAACGTTACACCGCCGCTTGCCCTAAAGGACTAACTTCGTGTCGCACCCATCGCATTGGGGTGCTTGCACCGCATAGTTTGGTGTAAAAGCGGCGAGACCCACAGCTTGCTTCGCAAGCAAAGTCCTGCGAAGCAGGACGATGGCACGAATAGTGCCGTTCGACGTAAGGCGCAAGGGCAGGAGTGCGGTTTAACCGTGAATGCTCGCCAAGACACGACGGTCCTAAAGGAAGACGCGAAGCTAGTGTGACCGAAGGGAATCCTTTAGGGCTTTAGCATACCGCTCCGAGACCGAAGGGAATCCTTTAGGGCATATGCCTGCGTTGACCGCGGAAGGCGGTCAGAAGTAGAGACGTTCCATGGAACGTCCGTACAGAAGTCAGAAGTACCCCTATTCGAAGGCAAGCCACAAGGGGATAACCTCAAAAGAGTTTAAAGCACTTATTACATCTTTTATTTTTCATACGGTTTCTATTTAGAATGACTATACTTTCAATTTAGAAACTTATTGTAGTATACAATAGTTTTTAATCTAAAGCATTAATTTTTAAGTCAAATTGACTGATAGATATACAAATTTACTATGTAGGTATTGCAGCGATAATAACGGTTTTTGCCTTAATTAGCTGAATTTTGGCAAGCGGTAAAATAGTTGCCAAGCGATGAGAAAAATTTGGGGACGCGTTTGGCGATCCCTTTTAGTTACTAGCTATCAACATGAAAATTTTAATTGTCGAAGACGAACTAGAAATAGCCGAAATCATTCAAGAATGCCTGGAAGCCGAAGGATTTTCTTGTCATGTATGTCATGATGGTCGTTCTGCTATACGACTTTTTGGCGAACAACAACCCGACTTGATTATCCTCGATATCCGACTGCCTGGCGGCATGGATGGATTAGAAGTATGTACTCAAATCCGCCAAAAACCAGTGGCTAACGATCCCTACATTTTGATGTTGACTTCTAGGGGTGAAGAAATCGATCGCATTATTGGTCTATCCACGGGAGCAGATGATTATTACATTAAACCCTTTAGTCCTAGAGAATTAGTCGCCAGAGTACGGGCTTTGTTACGCCGTCGTTTACGGATCTCTAGCGATCGCTCTGGCTCGATCCGAACTAAGTCTTTTACCATCGATCTAGAACAGCACTCTGTCACTCGTCATCTTGATGCCGACTCAGCCGAAGAATTGGATTTATCTTCTTCTGAGTTTAAATTAATGGCTTTGTTTGTTAAACATCCTGGCAGGGTATGGGAAAGAGGACAGCTAATTGACAAGCTTTGGGGAGATGATTTTTTTGGTGAAGAGCGAGTTATTGATACTCACATTGCCAGATTGCGCAAAAAAGTTGAACCTTCTACTAGTAAGCCAAAATTTATTCAAACCGTCGTGGGCGTAGGATACAAATTTGAGGATTTATAGAAAAAAATGACCAAGCTCAATCTGCAAATCCGACTATTTCTGTCTCATATTTTAGTCACTATCGTCGGGGTGACGGCATCTTCGGTAGTGGGTAATTTTTTTTCGCCCCGATTTTTTAAATTCCAGCTCAGAAATATGCAAGGAAGAGGCTTAACTATTAGTACTGCCCATACTCAACTGTTAGAAGTATTTGAGACAGCTTGGACGAGGGGAAATTTTTGGTCATTTTTAATTGGTACACTAGCAGCAGCAGTTCTTAGCTATTGGCTGGCTAAACGGATTGTCCAGCCTTTAAATCAAATCGAGACTATGATCGATCGATTCGCCAACGGTAAACTGGATGAGCGAATGGGTCATTTAGAAATTCCTGAATTAAATCGTCTGGCAATGGGTTTTAATCGCATGGCATCTTCTTTAGAAGAAGTAGAATCAAGAAGGCGAGAAATTATCGACGATCTTACCCACGAATTACGAACTCCCCTAACTATTATTCGCGGGCGTTTAGAAGAAATCGCCGACGGCATTATTGTTGCCAAACCGCCAATCTATTCCCGATTAATTTTGGAAACTAAGCGGTTACAACGTTTGGTTAATGACTTACAAGAGCTTTCTCAAGCCGAAGCAGGTAACTTAACCCTCAAAAAAATGTCTACTAATCTGCGCTATATCCTCGAACCCTTAGTCGAAAGGTTTAGCGATCAACTACTCGAAAGCGATCGCCAACTTATTTTAGACTGCTCCATTAATTTACCCTACGTCATGGTCGATAAAGATCGTCTGGAGCAGATTTTGATCAATTTGCTTAGTAACGCTATACGCCACACCCAACAAGGTTCAATTACTCTCAAGGCTTGGTCGGAAATTGACCGAGTCTGGATATCAGTTATTGATACAGGCTCAGGAATTGTCGAAGCAGAATTACCTCATATCTTTAAACGCTTTTGGCGATCGCAAAAATCTCGCTCTCAAAAATACAGCGGTACTGGAATTGGCTTGGCAATCTGTAAGCGTTTAGTGGAACTACATGGAGGAACTATACAGGTTGAAAGTAAGCTCGGACAGGGAAGTACTTTTAAGTTCTGCTTACCAATCAATAAAATGCTCGCTTTCGATGCCAGATCTATTTAGTGATTTGTCCGAATTCACACATATGACATAACTTTGCCAAACTGTTTTAGTAGCGTATTTTATCTTGCAAAAAACTTAATTGAGCTATCTATTCGCTATTGAAATTTGCCAAAAACCAGACAAACTAAACTGTTATAACTTGATTACGATGGAACTGTTAAATTAAGTTTTGTCCAAATTGACATAAAACTGTCATCACCATGTCATGACTAACTGATAAGTTTTTACAAGTAAAACATTTATTAAAAATCTATGACCGTTAGTTTATCTCAGTCCAATACAGAAAATAACGTCCTACATTTAAATGCTTTTGCCCCTGCGCTAGACCGTTTACGCAATGAATCAGAACTTTTACGCCAGTCTTACGCAGCAGCGAAGCCATATCCTCATTTAGTTATTGACAATCTCTTCGATCCCGCATTACTCGATCGCGTAGTAGCAGAATTTCCTCAAGCTAAAGGCAGAGATTGGCTAGTTTGGGATACAGCCCATGAGCTAAAAACTACTTCGCGAGGCATCGATGGCTTATCAATATTTACCCAAATGTTCTGTTTGTGGCTAAATTCTAGCGATGTCATCAAAGCGATCGAACCAATCGTTGGAATCAATAACTTGGTAGGAGATCCTCTGTTTCATGGTGCAGGTTTACATGAAATGTATCGCGATGGATGGCTAGAAATGCACGCTGACTATACTAGGCATTTTAGTTTGCCTTTGATGCGTCGTATCAATATTTTGATTTATCTCAATCGAGATTGGGATGAGAGCTGGGGCGGTGAATTGGCGCTGCAAGACAACCAAAATAAACAAGATCGAATTAGCTATCCTCCCTATTTCAACCGCACGATTATTTTTCCTACCACCGCCAAAACCTTTCATGGCGCACCTAATACTTTGTCTTGCCCGTTAAACCGCAGTCGTAAACTACTGTCAATTTACTACTGGACGCCAATTCCTATGCCTCTTTGGGCAAAAGCTGGAACTCCTTTACTTTGGGCATCCGATCATAAGAAAAAATTAAAAAGTTGGCTGAATAAGACCTCGTCCGATCTAGACTAATTTGAAGGTAAATGATCGGAGTAAACAGACATAATTAAACTAAATTAGGTCAAAATTGACATTTAACTGTCATAGTTAAGCACTAACGGCTTGTTGAGTTAGAAAAACGAGCCGATTTTAATTGTATGGCGATTAGAGTCGAGTGTCTTTGCCAGAGAAAAGATATTTGATTTATTTACCCAAGATCAAGTTTATGGTTGGTTAATCTATTGCTTCAGTTAATTGTTTTCATCGTGATTACGCTCAATATATTGATTCTTTCTCGGCTTTTTCCGCTCAAACGCGATCGCCAAATAAGCTCAAAGCCTAAAAAGATTTAAATTTACATAATTAGAAACTTAACCAAAACTATTTTTAATTTAGATACTCCCCGATTGCTGAAAATTTTTAATTTTGAGTATCTTTATTGTATTCAGTAGTTATAGGCTGGGAATGAGAAACCTAGAATCGATTTGAGGCAGACGGTAATAAATTGCGATTTATTACCTGTTCTCCGTATTTATCTTGAAAATCGAGTATAACTATGAATCAAAAGTCCAAACAGATGATTCGCAGTTGAATTATGACGACCAGATTTTGGCAAAATAACTAAAATAATACCAATTTTCAGGCATTAACTGGAGAGATAAAATTAAATTGTAATAGCACATCTAGGCTAAAATGCTGGGCTGAATTAATAAGTAATGAGTTTCTTGCATTATTACTTATTACTTAGACAAATTAATGTAATCTACCCAATCAAAAATTGCTGTAAAAGACTTTGTTGGGTTTCACGCTTTGTTCTAACGCCACTTGCAGAAGACGGAGGATACCTCCGCGTTCTAAAGGATTCCCGTGCATGGTATATCCGTAGGTGTATCCGCTATAGACACCTTCGGACGATGCCCGTGCATGACTAGCTTCGCGTCGCGAAGCGAGTGTGACCGAAGGGAATCATGCACGGGCTTTAGTATAAGCTAGCGCGTCACACGAAGTTAGTCTATCACGGATAAGCTTCGCCCTAAAGGATATGCCAATCACGGATTCACGGATAAACCGCACTCCGCCCTTCGGTCTCGGAGCGGTATGCTTTAGGGCAAGGGCAGGAGTGCGGCTATCGAGTGAATGCGCGAGAAAGGGTTAGGAGGCTGAAAAAAATTTTCAATACCCAACAAATTAATCTGGACGCGCTACTACCAAGTTTATTCTTACTTTTGAGAAATGATATAACTATTAATTGTCAATCATGCCATTCGGTTTAGATGTTGCCAGATTATTGCAAGAAGAGCTATTGTTTGTATTTTGACTGGTACATTTTTGATTGAATTACCGTTAGTTTAATCGCTTTATTATCTACAAGATTTAACTAGTCCTAATGAACCCATGACTAAAACTGGTGTTCGATGGTCTGACATAGTAATATGAACAATCAAAGCCACAGCATCCTAACCACAGCTAACCACCAATAAAAATCTATGACTATATTTCTCACCTTGGGGGTGGTCGTTGCTGCCCTAGTCTGTTTTATTACTGAGTGGCTACCTGTAGATATTACAGCTCTTTGTGTGGCAGTAGTATTGATTCTGCTAGGGTTAGTTACTCCCGAGGAAGGCATAGCGGGATTCGGCAACTCTGCTACCATTACCGTTATGGCAATGTTTATTCTCAGTGCAGGTATTAGCCGTACTGGAGTAATCCAAGTCTTTCGAGATTTACTGCTCAAGTGGGGTGGTAAAAGTATTACCCGTCAGATTTTAATCATGGGATTACTCGTCGGACCAATCTCTGGGTTTATCAACAATACAGCGGTGGTGGCTATATTTTTGCCCATTGTCGAAGAATGGTGTAAAAAACGCGGCATATCTCCCTCTAAACTTTTGATGCCCTTATCGTTTGTCACTATTTTAGGCGGGATGATTACCCTAATTGGCACGTCTACCAACGTTCTTGCTAGTGGCATCGCTAAAGATTTAGGTTATGGAGAATTTAGTTTATTTCAGTTTACGGGTTTAGGAATCCTGACATTTTTGGTTGGCTTAGGCTATCTAGCTTTTATTGCGCCCCGTTTGTTGCCTAATCGCAAAAATCCAACTAGCGATGTAGTCAGTGAAGATTATGGTTTGGAAGATTATGTGACCGAAGTTATTGTTACCCCCAGTTCTAAGTTAATTGGCAAGACGCTGCGTTCATCGCAAATACGACGAGATTTTAATGTTGATGTTCTAGAAATAATCAGAAATGGCGCTCGCCAGGCTCAACCAGTATCTAGTATTCCTTTTAGTGCGGGAGATATTTTGCTAGTACGAGGCAAAACCGAGGATGTCTTAAAAATAAAAACCGAACAGAGCTTAGATATTCTGCCAGATCTAAAATTTAATCAAAAAAATCTGGCAAGTGAACTTAGTTCAGAGGATGAAGGTATTGCCGAGGTTTTGATTCTCTCTAACTCTCGTTTAATTGGCACAACCCTCAAAGACTTGAGATTTC
This sequence comes from Coleofasciculaceae cyanobacterium, assembly GCA_036703275.1. Lineage (NCBI taxonomy): Bacteria > Bacillati > Cyanobacteriota > Cyanophyceae > Coleofasciculales > Coleofasciculaceae > Coleofasciculaceae cyanobacterium. Next base: position 79,081 of record DATNPK010000102.1, read on the forward strand.
GCCAACGCTACAACTTAACTGTGCTAGCGGTTCGTCGAGGCGAAGAATTGATTAGAGATAGACTAGGCAAAGTTAGTCTCAGGTTTGGTGATTTGCTGTTGGTACAGGGCGCCAAACAAAGTTTACTCGGTTTACAAACCACTAGAGAATTACTGGTGATGGAACAAAAAGAACCAGAATCAATCCGTCGAGATAAAGCTTGGATTGCGGTGGGAATTATTCTGGGAGTAATCCTTCTAGCTGCCTTTGACTGGTTGCCGATTTTGGTCAGTGCTTTGGTAGGGGTTATGTTAATGATCATCACGGGCTGCCTAAAACCAGGAGAAGTATATGGTGCAGTGCGTTGGGACGTAATTTTTCTCTTAGCAGGTTTAATTCCTTTGGGTACAGCTATGGAAAACTCTGGCGCAACTAAGTGGCTAGCAGATAATCTCCTAGTAGCAGGGGGAAACTTTAGTGGCTATTGGATTTTGTTATTCTTTTTTGTAGTTACCTCTCTACTAACAGAAATACTTTCTAATAATGCCTCGGTAGTTTTACTGATACCCATTGCAGCAGAAGTAGCCACATCTCTTAATCTCAACCCGATCTCCATGATGTTTGCCGTTACCTTCGCTGCTTCTAATAGCTTTATGACTCCCATTGGCTATCAGACAAACACGATGGTTTATACTCCTGGTGGTTATAAATTTAGCGATTTTTTCCGTGTGGGCGCGCCTTTAAATCTGATCATGGCGATCGTCACACCACTTTTGATTGTGTGGCTTTATGGACTTTAGAAAGATGTCAAAAGTTCAAAAATAGGTCAGAATTTCGTGTAGTTTTAACTTGTAATAATTATTGCCAGCATGGAAACATTTTCAGAGACGATACGTGAGCCTATTTTCACCTTTGCGCTTTTGTTGGCAATTATTTTCCTGGTACCCCCGATCTTTGAGAAATTAAAGTTGCCTGGATTAGTCGGCCTATTAGTTGCTGGGGTAGTTTTTGGTAGCAGTGGTTTAGGTCTGCTTGATAGTAAATCAGAAACTATGGTGCTACTGGCAGATATTGGCAAGATTTACCTGATGTTTGTGGCGGGGCTAGAAATTGACCTGGAACAGTTTAAGCGCACGAAAAATCGCTCTTTAGGCTTTGGTTTTGCCACTTTTGCTGTACCCATGATTGCTGGCACAATTGTCGGGCAATCGTTTGGTTTTAGCTGGAATACTTCGATTTTAATCGGTTCGCTTTTGGCTTCCCATACTCTGCTGGCATATCCCATTGTCAAACGCTTGGGGGTAGTCAATGACGAAGCAGTTACGGTAACCATTGGCGCGACAATTTTTACCGATATCGGTGCCTTGTTGGTGCTGGCAATTTGTTTGGGAATAAATAAAGGAGATTTTACCGCCCTCGATCTGGCCATATTACTAGGCTCTTTAGCTATTTACACCACAGTCGTTTTAGTTGGCTTAGACCGTTTGGGTAAAGCTTTTTTCCGTCGCTCGCGAAACGACCAGAGTAATCAGTTTCTCTTTGTACTTCTTGCTCTGTTTGTAGCTTCGGTGGGGGCAGAAGCAATTGGAGTCGAAAAAATTGTCGGAGCTTTTTTGACTGGGTTGGCGGTTAACGACGTAATCGGCGAGGGTCCAGTTAAAGAAAAAGTGGAGTTTGTCGGTTCGGTTTTATTTATTCCCATTTTCTTTGTGGATATGGGCTTATTGCTCGATCTCAAAGCGTTTGAAGATATTTTTCGCTCCATTGGTATTCCGCTCTCAATTTTAGGAGCGTTGTTTTTAAGTAAGTTTATCGCAGCTTGTCTGGCTAAACTTGCCTATCGCTACAGTTGGCAACAAACCATAACCATGTGGTCTTTGTCCTTGCCCCAGGTTGCTGCAACCCTAGCTGCGGCTTTAATTGCTTTTCAAGCCCAAATTATCAACGAGAATGTATTTAACAGCGTTATTTTACTGATGCTAGTAACTTCAGTAGCAGGACCTTTGATTACTTCCCGCGCTGCTGCTCGATTAAATAATAAAGATTTACCTGTAACTGAATCAGAAGAAGAATCTAGTTCTGTTGCTCCTTTAGCCAAAGGTTTACGAGTTGTTGTTCCTGTTTCTAACCCTCAAACAGAGCGATATCTTTTGGAGTTGGCATCTTTGTTGACTAAAAAAAATGAAGGGCAAATTATTCCTTTAGCGATCGCTAAAGCCGAATCTCGTTTAGATTCTCCTCAATTAAACCTAGCTGTAGAACGTTGTCAAGGATTACTTGCCCAGGCCTTAACAGTAACTCAAGAACTTGATATTCCTGCTCAGCCAGAATTAAGGGTTGAGTACGATATCGCTCAAGGCATAAGTCATGCAAGTCGGGAAGTTGACGCTAGTTTAATTGTCTTAGGCTTTAACAACCTCAACAGCTTTCGTTCTCGCTTCTTTAGTTCGATTACCGACAGCGTACTCTGGTCAGCTCATTGCTCGGTAGCCGTGGCTCGTCTTTTAGATTCTCCTTTAAAAATTAAACGTATTCTGGTGCCAGTAGAAAACCTTTACCCTGCTGGTTTACGTCCCATACGTTTTGCTCAAAATTTGATGGCAGAAGGCACAGAAATCACCCTACTTCATGTATGTCCTGCTGGTACTTCCAAAGAACGTAAAAATCACCTGCATAAAAAATTAGAAACAGTAGCTAAACATTTCTTGACAAAAGCAACAGTAGATATTCGCGTTACAGCCCATAACAACTTCGTTAAAGAAGTTGTTAACGTTAGCTCAACCCATGAACTAGTAATATTGCGATCGCAACGCCAGCGTGTCGGCGTAGATAGTTTGGCTCTTGGCGCCACCACTAAACCTCTGCTACAAAACTTAAAATGTTCAATTGTTTTGTTAGGAGACTTATGACGCAACTATTAACTTAAAATCTTTTTCAATTTATAATTGATATTTACTTGAACTTTAATTGGCTTGTCCATCATGGTCATAGCTTTTTACGCTTAATGTCTCTCAAATTTACTCAGGATATTCAGCTTTTATTAACCAAACTAGCGACTCAACCAGTAACGCTAGCTGAAATTCTTCAGGAAACTGCCGAGGGAGGTTTTAGTTTAATTATCGGCTTATTAGTTTTACCTTTTTTGTTTCCTATGCCGCCTGGTTTATCTGGGGTAATGGGTACGGGCTGCTTGGTATTGGGAATACAAATGGCATTTGGTAGAAAGTCGCCCTGGCTACCCAAGCCAATAGCTCGGTTCCAATTTCCTAGCGGCTTGAGCCATCATTTACTTAAGAATGTTCGACGTATTACGGTTAGGCTAGAAAAAATTGTGCGCTCGCGTTGGAAGCGAGTCGCCAATAATCCTTATACCTGGAGCGGAAATGGCTTCTGTATAACCTGGCTATCTATCTTGCTGATGTTACCGATCCCTTTTACCAATCCGCTACCTGCCGTGGCAATTTTACTGTTGGCAGTAGCTACTTTAGAAGCAGATGGTTTATTAATGTGCTGCGGCTACCTCTTGACTCTAGTTAATACCATATTTTTCGGTTTTATCGGCTATGCTCTCTGGCAAGCTCCTGATTTATTACCTAATTTATTTAAATAATTACACTTCAAGAAAGCGATGAATTTTCCTAGTACTTCTGATACGGCTACCATGCCTCAGACTGATGAGCCCTGGCACTCACTAAGCCATGAAACAGCTACCGAATTATTGCAAAGCGATCGCGATCGCGGCTTGAGTGCCGAACTTGTTTACGAAAGACAGCAATATTTTGGTACAAATGAACTAGAAGAGTCTGGAGGGCGCAGTCCTTTAACTATTCTCTGGGATCAGTTTACCAACATCATGTTAATCATGCTGATTGCCGTGGCGATAGTTTCAGCTATTTTAGATTGGCGTCAGCAGAACTTTCCCAAAGATGCAATCGCCATTTTTAGCATCGTAATTTTAAACGGTATTTTAGGATATTTCCAAGAAAGTCGCGCGGAAAAAGCCTTAGCTGCCCTCAAAAGTCTTTCTTCTCCTCAAGTGAGAGTAATTCGCGATGATGTTACTCAAGAGATTGAGGCTAAGGAACTAGTCCCAGGAGATATCATGCTGCTAGAAGCAGGAGTACAAATTGCTGCTGATGGGCGTTTACTAGAAACCCGTAACCTACAAATTGCCGAGTCTACCCTGACAGGAGAAGCTACTGCCGTTGCCAAAGATGCTGCTGCGGTATTAAGCGAAAATGCTTCTTTAGGCGATCGCACTAATTTAGTCTTTCAAGGTACCGAAATCGTCCAGGGCAGAGCCAAAGCGATCGTCACCAAAATAGGGATGGAGACAGAGATCGGGCGGATTGCTTCGATGATTCAATCTGTGGAAACCGAACCTACCCCTCTACAGCAGAGAATGACCCAACTAGGCAATGTGCTGGTTAGTGGTTCATTGGCATTGGTGGCTTTAGTAGTTATTGTTGGGGTATTGCGCTCAGGATGGTCAGCTTTTGCTGAACTGCTGGAAATATCTTTAAGTATGGCGGTGGCTGTTGTCCCAGAAGGATTGCCTGCGGTAGTGACTGTAACGTTGGCGATTGGCACGCAAAAAATGATCCGTCGTCAGGCTTTGATCCGTAAACTGCCTGCGGTGGAAACTTTGGGTTCGGTAACTACTATTTGTTCCGATAAAACAGGAACTTTGACCCAAAACAAAATGGTGGTGCAGAAAGTTTATACAGCTTCTTATCACTTCAGCGTTACGGGGGAAGGGTACGAACCATCGGGAACATTCTACTGTCAAGATAACAACCAAATTGAAATTGAAACTGAAGTCAAAAAGTTATTTTTGGCTTGTGTACTGTGCAACGATGCTTTGCTGCAACACTCGCGCAACCTTGCTGAAAGAACTACAGAGTGGTCAATTCTGGGCGATCCAACTGAAGGTGCATTATTAACCTTAGCTGGCAAAATAGGCTTGTTTAAAGAAGAAGTCAAGGATACAATGCCTCGCCAGGAAGAATTTCCCTTTGATTCTGAACGCAAGCGAATGTCAGTCATTGTGGCTAATGACCAAAATAATGAATTACCCTACTTGATGTTTACCAAAGGCTCGACAGAGTTAATTTTAGAACGGTGCGAGCGCATTTTTATCAACGATAGCCCCCAATTAATTAACGATTCCCAGAGGCAACAGATTCTCGAAACCAATGACCATCTAGCAAGCATCGGTCTGAGAATATTGGGCTTCGCCTACAAACCCCTGGCGAAAATTCCCGCTGCCAGTACAGAAAACGAAAGTGAACAAGGTCTAATCTGGTTAGGACTAGTGGGAATGCTCGATGCACCCCGCGTTGAAGTAGAATTAGCCGTACAACGGTGTAAACAGGCGGGTATACGTCCCGTGATGATTACTGGCGATCATCCTTTAACCGCTATGGCGATCGCTGCTAAATTAGATATTGCTAGCCTTAGCGACTCTTCTTTAATCGGACAAGAATTAGAAGCAATGTCTACAGAAGAGTTAGAACGAGTAGTAGAAAGGATTAGCGTCTATGCCCGCGTTGCCCCCGAACATAAATTACGCATCGTCAAAGCCCTACAAAAGCGTGGTGAATTTGTGGCAATGACGGGGGATGGAGTGAACGACGCTCCTGCCCTCAAGCAAGCTGACATCGGTATCGCTATGGGTATTACGGGAACGGATGTTAGTAAAGAAGCTAGCGATATGATTTTGCTAGACGATAATTTTGCCACTATAGTTGCCGCCACCGAAGAAGGTAGAGTAGTTTACGATAACATCCGTCGCTTTATTAAATATATTTTGGGTAGTAATATTGGTGAAGTGCTGGTTATTGCAGCAGCTCCCTTGCTGGGCTTGGGTGGCGTTCCTCTTTCTCCTTTACAAATTCTCTGGATGAACCTAGTCACCGATGGTTTACCTGCCCTTGCTTTGGCATTAGAACCAGCCGAACCTAATGTCATGCGCCGTACTCCCTATAACCCTAAAGAGAGTATTTTTGCTCGTGGTTTGGGGTGGTATATGGTTAGAATCGGGATTATCTTTGCCATAATTACCATAGTGCTAATGGTTTGGTCTTATAACTACAGTAGGATTGATGGGAATCCTGAGCGCTGGAAAACTATGGTCTTTACTACCTTATGCCTAGCGCAAATGGGTCACGCTCTGGCAGTTCGCTCAAATACCCGGTTAACTATTGAAATGAATCCTTTTTCTAACCTGTATGTCTTAGGTGCGGTAACTTTGACTACTGTTTTACAACTGCTGCTAATTTACGTTGAACCACTACGCAATTTCTTTAACACTCATTTACTTAGCCCTACAGAGCTAGCAATTTGTTTTGGTTTTAGTATGCTGATGTTTGTCTGGATTGAAATGGAAAAACTTTTCCAACGCTGGTTTTTATCTCGCAAATAACATTAATGCGGATTAATTGACTTAGGATTCTGGTGAGGCTGGCTAAAAACTAATTAAATTTATTAATTAAAAAAATTTCATTCTGATTTAATTTTATCGTGTAAAGCTTAAAGATAATCTCTGACCGTTGGTCAATTAATCGTTTCTAATACAGGTAACTTTTTATTAGTTAACTTCTCAGACTTATCAATAGATTAGTCTGTTGATTGTCAGCTCTACAAATCGCTATGTTTGGCAATATTTTTGGAGTACATAATCATGTTCAATAATTCTATCGTTGCTTCTATTTTGGCGAGCGCTACTTTTCTCGTCAACGCGGGATTATCAAGTGCGATCGCGCAAGAGCATCACAATCATCAACATCAAAATACCCAAGGAAAAACTCCAGCAGCAGGAGTTCGAGATTTACCTGCTGTGCCGACTAATTTACCCAAATGGATGAATAACAAGGAGAAAAATCATATTTATCGCAAGCGGGGTAAATATAACGACAATATTTACAATATTCGTCCTTTGGCTCTAGATTTGAATGGAGTTGCTGTCGGTCATGCTTTTGCCTACGAAGATTTAGTAACGGGGAAAGCTCAAGAACTAGAAACTCAAACCTTTGCTAAGATCGACAAAATTTTAAAAAATCCGCCCCCCTTAATGCCCGATGAAGCTAATATTTCGCCTACCTTCGGACGCAAGTATGGTGTATTAGAACAAGTATTTGATTGGGCGCATATTTTCCATGCTCAAACAGTAGACGTATTGGCGAGTACGGAAATGACTGAGGCAGAAAAAGAAGCCGAAATCGAGGAACTCTATCAGTTTTATCTCGACAACGTACCCTACGCTATTACAGGATTGCCGATGAACATGGGTTATCTCGATTCTCAACCCTACTCCAAAGCCTTTCGGGAAAAATATCCCAAAGTAAACGGCCTGTTTTGGGGTTATCATTGGCTACAAGGTTCGATGTATGATTTACTCTACGGCAAAACTTTAGAAGAACAACTGCAAGCCTACGAGGAAATGGGCGAACAATATCACGAGCTAGAACTTTATCGCACAGATCGCGCTTTTATGCCGATGTTTGCGGAAACTAGCCCCCGTTTTGCGGCTCGGTTTCCCGAAATAGCTAATACTTTTGATAATCTGCATATGCTGCACGATCTGGTCAACGATGCTCTCGCTTCGGAGTGGATGAGTGAAACCCAGCAGGAAGAACAAATTCAACGGGCGATTTGGTTAGTCATGGCGGCTAATCATGAAGGAATGGAAGCAGGAAAAACTTATGGTGCAGATAAACTACATGACCATCGATTTATGGCAGGAATGCCAGGAATGGGCTGGATGGGAGATCTAGAAGGTGTCGAACATCTCAACCACAAGCAAAATAATCCCGAGATGAAGGATCATCAGATGAACCACGAAGACAATCCTGAAATGATGAATCATCAGATGAACCACGAAGACAATCCTGAAATGAAGGATCATCAGATGAACCACGAAAATAATTCTCAAATGATGAATCATCAAATGAACCACGGAGACAATCCTGAGATGATGAATCATCAGATGAACCACGAAAATAATTCTCAAATGAAGGATCATCAAATGAACCACGGAGACAATTCTCAAATGAAGGATCATCAGATGACTCCTTCAGAAAACTAAAGCGATCGCTAATTACTTAATTAAAACCTCTATGCAGTTATCAAAAATTCCTTCCTTAGCGTTGCTAGGTGCGATCGCTATGGTCATTTCGTCAAGCGATCGCGTCCTAGCTGTGGATCATAATAATATTGATGCTAATCGTCCTCTTAATTTCGATGATGCCGACTCCATTGGTTTTCGCGAACAAGCAATAGATTTAGGCGCAGCTTTAATTATTCCCGAAGGAAAATCTGTTGGGGGTGAATTTGAAATCGAGTATCTTTATGGTTTTGCCCCCAACACTCATTTCAATATCGGCATCGATCCTAGTATTGAAGAAGAGGACAACGAAACAGAATTTAATATCGGCGATCTCTCCGTAGGAGCTTTACATAATTTTAACCGCGAATATAATAATACTCCTGCTTTGGCGATTCGAGGCGACGCTGCTTTTCCTACGGGAAGAGATTCTCGAGGCGTAGATTTTCGTCTGCGGGGTATTGCGAGTAAAACTGTTGGGCAATATAACCGTTTACATCTTAATTTAGATGCTAATTTTACTACTGCTACCGAAGACAATGAACGGTCGTTTGTGCCTGGGGCGATCCTGGGTTATTCTCGACCAATAGGTTATCCTGAAAACTTTACCCGTACTTTTTTAGCCGAAGCCGCAATAAGAGCTAGTGAAGTAGAAGATGATGATGCAGTAGTTTCTTTAGGAATAGGATTGCGTCAACAAATAGGTTATCAAAGCGTTCTCGATCTGGGATTGCAGGGAGACATTGCAGGAGAAGAAGGCGATCGCAACGAATTACGTTTAGTGGCTGGTTATTCCTTTGCTTTTTAAACTAAACAAATAAAAAAAAACCTAGATTAAGATGATGGTTGATCGGTCTAATCGTAGCAGCCATTTGTTGTTAGTTGACTTTCAATAAAGGTATTTTTTGGCCATTTGCACCAGACAATTGCTATGAGTAACTAAACAATTTAATTTAATCTTACCTATGATAATTTTTGCGGTTTTTTCTCAGGGTTTTGAACCAGTTAAGGACCCTGTGGCCGTTTTTTTAATAATTTTGGCAATTATGCTAGTTGCACCTCTAGTATTTGAAAGATTGCGTCTTCCTGGTATTGTTGGCTTAATTTTAGCTGGAGTAATCGTCGGGCCAGAAGGTTTGGGATTATTAGAAAGAAGCAGCAACATTATCTTACTAGGTACGATTGGTCTATTGTTTTTAATGTTTATGGCTGGTCTAGAAACCAGCCTGGACGATCTCAAAGACAATGGAGATAAGGCGATAGTTTTTGGTCTGGCTACCTTTGTTGCCCCGATGGTTTTGGGTACGGCTGCAATGATGCTGTTGGGATACGGTTGGTTAGCAGCGGTACTGGTGGCTTCTTGTTTTGCCTCTCATACTTTGCTGGCTTTGCCTGTGCTGAGCAAATTAGGGATTATGCGGGCTTCTGCGGTCAACGTTACCCTCGGGGGAACTTTAATTACCAATGTTTTAGCCTTATTAGTGTTAGCAGTAGTAGTTAAAGCTTATGAAGGACAGCTTACTCTAAGTTTTTGGTTGTTTCTCATTCCCGCTTTGGCTCTCTACACTTTTGCTACCCTGTGGGGTGTCCCCAAAATTGGACGGTGGTTCTTTCATAAATTTGGACATGATGAGAGTGCCGAATTTATCTTTGTTCTGGCAACTTTGTTTGTGGTTTCGTACATTGCCGGTTTAATTGAAGTCGAGCCAATTATTGGGGCATTTTTAGCAGGAATTGCTTTAACTCCTCTGATTCCTCAATTAAGCCCCTTGATGAATCGAATTCAGTTTATTGGCAATACTTTATTTGTGCCATTTTTTCTGATTTCGGTAGGGATGTTGATCGATCCTCTAATCTTAATCCGTGAACCCAGATCTTTAGTTATTGCAGCGGTGATGATTGGGGCAGAGTTAATTAGTAAATTTGTTGCTGCTTGGGGTGCGGGGAAATGGTTTGGCTATAAATTCGAGAGCGTTATGGTCATGTTTGGACTATCGCTCGCTCAGGCTGCTTCGACTTTAGCTGCTATTACTGTGGCCTACGAAATAGAACTGGTTGACCGTACTACGGTAAATGGTATTGTGGCAATGATTCTTTTTACCTGTATTGCTTCTCCTTTGGTAACACAAAGGTGGGGGCGGCAAATTACAACTGCCGAAAAAATTCCCGACTCGCAAAACCGAACCAAAGTTTTAGCCCAAAGGGTTTTAGTTCCTGTAGCCAACCCTAATAACGAAGATAATCTGTTAAATTTGGCGCTCATTTTAGCTAAAACAGCTGATGGAACTTTATTACCTCTAAACGTTTTGAGCGATCGCGAGGGAACTGTTTCCCCAGAAGCAAGAATACAACAGCGACAGCTACTAGAAACAGCCGAAACCCTAGCTCATGCTGCTAATGCGAGTGTAGAAACCATTGGTAGAGTAGACGATGCCATCTATCGCGGTATCGTACGTACGGCGATCGAACGGGATGCTAGTCTGGTAGTCTGTGGTTGGAAGGGTTATTCTACTTATCAAGACAATTTCCTCGGTAGTACGATCGATAATGTGGCATTGCAATTATCAATCCCCGTTTTAATCGCTCACTTTGTTCAACCCATTGCCAACTCTGAAAGGGTATTTTTAGCTATCACCAAAAGGCAAGCACTGTCAGAGGAATTTGAGCAAACTTTGAGTATTGCCAAAATGCTAGCTAGCGAACTTAAAACCAGTCTCGAAGTATTAATCGTAGTTAGCAAAAAGCAAGCTCAACTGTCTCCCCAAGAATTAGCGAACCTAAATTCTCCAACTTTAATTGGTCAAGCCCAAGGCAACTTTATTAAAGAAGTTTCTCAAAAGATTTATAAAAACGACTTACTACTCTTACCAGTCAAAACTGCGCAGGCAAGAATTCGCGGTCGTTCAGTTGTTGGCACTATCCCCACAGCGATCGCCCGTTCCCATGAGGATATTTCGGTGGTGATCGTTCACTTTCCTTTGAGTGGTTAAAAGCTTATGTCGGAGTAGTGCAATCTGGTAAGGGTTGAAGCTCTACCTGGCGACAGGTGTTTTGTTGACACTTACTCAGACGAACCAGTTGTCGAGCATATTGTTTGATGATTTTGGGCTGAATTACTTTAGCTAAATTTTGCAGCTGATCGGGATCTTGTCTTAGGTTGTATAATTCTTGCTCGCCATTGCCATATTTAACATAAGTACAGTGAGAAGTCCGTAGACCTTTGTAATCAGGAATAAAATTAGCTGATTCTTGGTTTAATTCGGGGTTTCGTCGGTGTTGCAGAAAAAGAGCTTGTCTCCAAGCAAGAGGAAAAGAAGCGTGACGACGAAATAATCCAACTAAAGAACGACCATCCACGAAATTTGGCATTTTTGCCCCCGCAAGTTCAGCAAAAGTTGGCGCTAAATCAACATTACTAACGATTTTATTAATGATTTTACCAGCCCGAACATCTGGTCCTCTTATATAAAGAGGTAAATGAATATCCTCTTCGTAGGCTGTCTCCTTTGCGGGGTGTAAACGATGTTGACCGAGGTGAAAACCATTATCTGAGGTAAAAATGATATAAGTGTTTTCTAATTGATGATTAGCTTCAAGAGTATTGACTAGGGTAACTAAACCTTCATCTACTGCCTGGAGCGATCGCAATCTTCGCTGGTAAAGTCGATCGATTTTATCTTGTTTTGGCTGGCTTAAAAGCGGTAAGTTGCGAATATATTCAGGTTTATCACTAACATCTGCTTCATTAAAAGAGGGAGTACGAGGTGCAAACGCTTCAGGAAATAATTGGCTATGACGGGGTGCAGCAATTGCTGGTTGATGAGGTGCAAAATAGGAAATATAAGCAAAGAAAGGTCGTCGATCTTTAGCTGCTTGAGTAATAAACTGTTGGGCTTTATGGGTATAGACATCCGCACTGTAGTCCTCAGGGCGATCGCCATAACTAACTAAAGTGCCATTTTCATTGAGATTATAGTTGTAACCTAAATAACCACTATCATAAATCGGACTGTACCATTCATCCCAACCTGGGGGTACATAAGTTTTGGGTGCCTGACGAGGATAGCCATTAAAATATTTGCCAATGTATGCATTGCGATAACCTTTTCGTTGTAGCCAGGTGGCGATCGTCGATTTATCTAAACCGTGTCGGTATAGATAAATAAAACTACCATCAAGCTTTCTATTCGTATAAACTCCCGTATTATGAGCATACTGACCCCTTAAGATAGTGGCTCTAGATGGGCAACAAAGAGAAATATTGACAAAATAGTTGCTAAAGCTAGTTCCTCCATCAGCAAGCAGAGATTTTACTTGGGGCATATAGTCAACCGCAGCAGCATCGAGATCGTCGGTCAGAATAAATAAAATATTTGGCGGAGTTTGTAGGGCTACATTAGCTTTAGTTGGGATAAAAATACCATTAACAAATATTAAAAAAATCAAGCTAAGACAAAAACTAAATAAATGCTTCAATTTTAATAACTTGCTCAAGACTGTTGCTCTCCACAATGGCAAATTACATTAGAATATATTACGCTTCAAAAGCTAACTTTATCGGTTTTAACACCACTGAGCCAGAATTGGGCGTAATCTAAATAAGCCTAATCATAGCCGATTTGCTTACTCAACTTTTCTGTATTACTAATAATTACGGCTGCTTGAGCAATAGATAGTAAGTTTCTTGGCGATCGCTTGAAGCAAATTATTTCCTATGTCAATTAAATATTAGTTAAATATATCTGAAGCCAAAGCTAATTTGAAGATATCAATCAATTCATACAACTGCTCGTCCTAAAGGACGACGCGAAGGACGCGATATGCCCTAAAGGACTAACTTCGTGTCGCGGAGCGGTATCCTTTAGGACGTAAGGAGGACGCGACGTAAGGAGCTAATCCTTTAGGGCTAATCCTTTAGGGCTAGTCATGCACGGGCATATAGCTATCAGTAATTTTGGTTCATATGCTCTCATGAAAAAGGTATGAATATTCTCAATGAAGCCATTTTTGATAAATTTACCAGTTTTCTCGTACAAAGATTTTATACATACTATATTATGCATAAAATACATTAAATTTATGCATTAAATACAAAATAATAAATCTTATGTAACATAAGCTACAAAAAGTTAATTATTTCAATGTGATTCTCTTATTTAACGTATACAAGTAGCAACCGCTAAATACTTTAGTCAAAGCTATTAATTATAAGTTCGATCCATTTTAATTCTAAACATTTTTATTTGTTTTCTTAACAAGGAAGGTAAGACTCAATTGAAAAACACTATATTTTGATTCAACGTATGCATTCAATTTCTCTGTTTAAAATTATCAATCTCAATCAAACATCCTAAATCTTAATGATGATTTATTGTTTTTTGAGCATTTTTAAATGCTAATTTCAGACAAATTAACTACCAAACAAATTCAATAAATTTGCTAGTTAAAATATTAAACTATTGATGATTACTTATGAATTTTAATCAACAATACTCAATTGTTAGCAAATTTATCGCCTTAACGTCTATTTAACGCCTATTTTCTCTTTTGCAATTTACGGTTTATTATGTCCAAACTGTCTCGTCGCAAATTCATTTTTACAGCTGGTGTAACTGCTGCTGGTACTTTGTTGGTACATGGTTGTAGTTCATCTAATGAAACTGCCGAATCAAGTTCTACCACCGATCCTGTAGCCCAACCAGTAGCCAATCTTAGTCCTGAAGAAACTCCAGAAGTAACTACCGCAAAACTAGGATTTATTGCCCTTACTGATGCAGCACCTTTAGTAATTGCTCAAGAAAAAGGATTATTTGCTAAATACGGTATGTCAGAAGTAGAAGTTCTAAAACAAGCTTCTTGGCCCGTAACCAGAGATAATATTGAGCTGGGTTCAGATGGTGGCGGAATTGATGGGGCGCATATTTTAACTCCTATGCCCTATTTAATGACATTGGGGACGATTACGAAACAGCCTGTACCCATGTATATTATGGCAAGATTAAATACTAACGGTCAGGCAATTTCTGTAAGTGAAGACTATTTGGATTTAAAAGTTGGACTCGATAGCTCTAAAATGCAACAGCTTTTTGCTCAAGCTAAGTCTAATGACAAAGAATTAAATGCAGCTATGACTTTTCCTGGTGGAACACATGATTTATGGATGCGTTATTGGTTAGCTGCTGGGGGTGTCGATCCCGAACAAGACATTTCAGTAATTCCTGTACCTCCACCCCAAATGGTTGCCAATATGAAAATTGGGGCAATGGAAACTTTTTGTGTAGGCGAACCTTGGAACGCGCAGTTAGTTAACCAAGAGCAAGGTTACACTGCTTTAGTTACTGGAGAAATTTGGAAAAATCACCCCGAAAAAGCTTTTGCTCTACGGGCTGATTGGGTAGATAAAAATCCTAAAGCTGCGAAAGCCTTGACCAAAGCTGTATTGGAAGCGCAACAATGGTGTGATAAACCAGAAAATAAACAAGAAATGTGCGAGATTGTTTCTCAAGATAAATGGTTTAAAGTGCCAGTCGAAGATATTATTGGCAGAATGCAAGGCAAAATTGACTACGGCGATGGACGCACTATTAATAATCCCGACATATCAATGAAATTCTGGAAAGATAATGCATCTTATCCCTACAAGAGTCACGATCTTTGGTTTTTGACAGAAGATATTCGTTGGGGTTACATTCCTGCTGATACCGATACCAAAGCTTTAGTCGATAAAGTTAATCGTTCTGATATTTGGAAAGAAGCTGCTAAAGCAATTAAAGTAGCTGAGGCTGAAATTCCCCAGAGTGATTCTCGTGGTGTTGAGACTTTCTTTGATGGTGTCAAGTTCGATCCTGCAAATCCTCAGGCTTATTTGGACAGTTTGAAAATTAAAAAAGCCTAATTTTTTAGCTAAAAGCTAATAGCTATTAGCTTTTCTTTCTAGCCTACTTCACTACTTTTTATTTGGGTTAATTCATCATGACAGTTAATCTCGACAATTCTGTTAAGAAACCTAATTTCTTCGTTTCCCTAATTAAACAACCACCCAGAAAATTATTAGCTCCTATTTGTGCGCTGCTATTTATTTTGACTCTTTGGCAGGCTTTATGTAGTAGTCCTGATGCTAATTTGCCCAGTCCTTTAAAAACTTTTCAAGATACTTCCAATCTTATTTTCGATCCATTTTTTGATAACGGAGGTACGGATAAAGGCTTATTTTGGCAGATACTAGCTAGCTTACAAAGGGTAGCAATTGGTTATAGTTTGGCTGCAATTGTCGGGATTGGTTTGGGCATTTTAATTGGTTCTAATGCTTTTATGTACGATGCAGTCGATCCCATCTTTCAGGTATTGCGGACTGTTCCACCTTTAGCTTGGTTGCCGATCGCTCTAGCTGCTTTTGAAGAAGCTAACCCCTCAGCAATTTTTGTGATTTTTATTACGGCAATTTGGCCGATCATCATTAATACTACGGTAGGGGTGCAGCAAATTCCCCAAGATTACAAAAATGTTGCCAAAGTGTTGCGTTTATCGGGAACTAAATACTTTTGGGAAATTATGTTTCCTGCTGCTGTTCCCTATATTTTTTCAGGGTTAAGAATTGGCATTGGTCTTTCTTGGCTAGCAATCATAGCAGCAGAAATGCTAGTTGGCGGTGTGGGAATCGGCTTCTTTATTTGGGATTCTTATAACAGTTCTCAATTAAGCGAAATTATCATTGCTTTGATTTATGTCGGTGTCGTCGGTTTAATTCTCGATCGCTTGGTTAGTTCGATCGCTTCTTGGGTCGTTCCCTCAGAACAACAACAGTAGCAAGTAGTAAGTAGTAAATAACTATTCCCTCAAAAATAATGACTGCATTTCTTGAAGTAGATCACGTTGATAAAGTGTTTCCTCTGGCTAACGGAGGCAAGTACATTGCTTTAAAAAACATTAATCTAGAAATTAAGCAGGGAGAATTTGTTTGTCTGCTGGGACATTCGGGCTGTGGTAAGTCGACTCTGCTCAACATAGTAGCGGGACTAGACAAACCAACTCAGGGCGGAATTATCTTAGAAAATAAGCAAGTCAAAGATCCTGGCCCCGATCGCATGGTAGTCTTTCAAAATTATTCTTTACTACCCTGGAAAACGGTCAGACAAAATATTGCCCTGGCGGTTAATCAAGTTTATGGTAAAAAATCTTCTAAAGAGCGTCGTGCCATCGTCGAAGAACATATCGATATGGTTAACCTGCGTCAGGCAGCCGACAAAAGACCAGTAGAACTTTCAGGGGGAATGAAACAACGTGTGGCGATCGCTCGTGCTTTGGCTATTCGTCCTAAGTTACTCTTACTCGATGAACCTTTTGGAGCGTTAGATGCTTTAACCAGAGGTAGTTTGCAAGAGCAGTTGATGAAAATCTGCCAAGAACATCAAGTTACCTGTTTAATGGTTACTCACGATGCGGATGAAGCTTTGTTACTAGCAGATCGCATTGTCATGTTAACCAATGGTCCTGAATCCCATGTCGGTCAAATTCTAAACGTTCCCATTCCTCGCCCCAGAGAACGTTTAGAGGTAGTTAACCATCCCAGTTATTATGCTTTACGGGGAGATATTGTTTATTTTCTTAATCAACAGAAAAAAGCCAAAAAACGCCAGCTTAAAGCCCCGGCAATTATTTCTGGTAGAGGCTTAGAAAAAATTAATTTAGAAATTGGCTTTATTCCCTTAACCGACTGCGCCCCTTTAGTAGTTGCCAAAGAAAAAGGCTTTTTTGCCAAACATGGTTTAACTCAAGTAAATCTAAATAGAGAACCTAGCTGGAAAGCGATCGCCGAAGGAGTTACTAGCGGAAGATTAGACGCAGCCCAAATGGTAGCAGGAATGCCTTTATCCCTTTCTCTGGGTATGGGTAATAAGCCCCCCTCACCTACGGTTACAGCTTTGACTTTATCCCGCAACGGTAACGCGATTACTCTTAGAAAAAGTTTTTACGAACAGGGGGTGAGGAATTTAGCAGATTTTAAAGGTGCGATCGCACAAGATCGAGACAGCGTTCATACTTTGGGTATGGTTCATCCTTCTTCCATGCATAACTTAATGTTGCGGTATTGGTTGGCTTCTGGAGGAATCGATCCCGATCTCGATGTCAAGCTAACGGTAATTCCACCACCACAAATGGTAGCTAATCTTAAAGCGGGAAACATCGATGGCTATTGTGTAGGTGAACCTTGGAATTCTCGCGCTGTTTACGAAAACCTGGGTTTTGTGATTGCCACTGACTTAGATATTTGGCAGAGTCATCTGGAAAAAGTTCTAGGGGTGAAAGAAGAATGGGCAAATAAATATCCTGAAGCCCACGTTGCTTTAGTCAAAGCTTTGATGGAAGCCTGTGAATATTGTGACGATCGCCGTCATCGCGAAGAAATTTTGCAATTAATCTGTCAACCTCAATATGTAAATTCTGCACCAGAATACACCCGTCCTGGTTTTATCGATCCCTACAGCCGAGGAACTGACGAACCTCCTCAAATGCTTTTGAAATATAACGAATTTTATGTCAACAAAACCAACTGTCCTAGTCGCGTTGAAGGATTATGGATTTTAGTCCAAATGGCACGTTGGGGAATTGTTCCTTTTCCTCGCAACTGGATTGATGTTTTAGACAGAGTGAGAAGAAATGATGTTTATTTTGAAGCAGCTAGACAGTTAAATCTCCCGGGCTTAGAGCCAGAAAGAAATTCTTTTCAGCTATCTGATGGGAGTATTTTTAGTCCTGATAACCCCATTGAATATTTGCAAGGACTAAAAATTAAACGGGAAATAAAAATAGAAGAAGTTTCTCTTGATTCATTAGCAGTCAGTGCGTAAGTCTTGCGTTTGTCAACCCGTCATTAGTCCTCAAACATAATGAAACATCATGACAGACAAAAACAACATTCATCATTTATCCTTTCTTTATGCAAATTTATAACAGCACTTTACCCGCTCAGATTTCCGCTACCAATTCTGCAACCTTTTTAGAATTTGATGGCGTTGCCAAAGTTTATCCTACGGCTAAAGGTAGTTACACGGTTTTGGAAAATGTAAATTTAAGTATTCGAGAAGGTGAGTTTATCTGCGTTATTGGTCATTCTGGTTGCGGTAAATCTACTCTTTTGAGTATGGTATCGGGATTAAATAAACCCAGTCAAGGGGAGATAAGACTCAAAAATCAACGTATTACCGAGCCTGGACCCGATCGCATGGTAATTTTTCAAAACTATTCTCTGCTACCCTGGAAAACCGCCTATGAAAACGTATATTTAGCTGTAGAACAAGTTTATAAACATAAATCTGCTCAAGAAAAAAAAGATATTACTTTAGAACATTTAGAATTAGTTGATTTAACCGAAGCAATTAATAAAAAACCCGCTCAACTCTCAGGGGGAATGAAACAGCGAGTGGCGATCGCTCGTGCCTTGGCAACTCGTCCTGAAGTTTTAATTATGGACGAACCTTTTGGGGCGTTAGATCCTATTACTAGAGAAGAAATGCAGGAAGAATTGCTCAAAATCTGGCAAGCTCATCGCGCAACAGTATTAATGATTACTCATGATATCGATGAGGCTTTATTCTTGTGCGATCGCTTAGTAATGATGACCAATGGTCCAGCGGCTAATATTGGAGAAATCTTAGATATTCCCTTTGCTCGTCCTCGCGATCGCCAAAAGATGATGGAAAATCCTCAATATTTTGAATTGCGTAATCAGGCTCTCGATTTTCTCTTTCGCCGTTTTGCCCATGATGACGCTTTAGAATAATTAAGTTATTTATCTCAGCTTAATAAAATGTAATCATTTATCAAAATTGAGCTAAAAAAAACACACAAAAGACATATCAGTTGTGTTAGCATATTAGCCAAGAAAATCAAAAATATATCAGAGTTCAGTCAGCCTAGTCTATAGTGGTGTGCTTGTTTTAATCAAGCTCTACTAGGGAGCGGGGGAACCATTTGTGGGGCTTATTTCTACAGATTTTTGTAGTGAAGGACATCTCTCAGTCCTAGCCCGTCAGCTAACCTCGTCGGCATTGAGAGGAGATTGAAGAGAACTTATTTAATAATAATTTTATTATTGTTGTTCTTGTCAGTATCCTTAGTTACTAACTGCTCTCTACATTCAGTTGCTGAGGTTGCTAACATAGGAACTTAATTTTTCCTTAAAGCGATCGCAGCATCATAACTAGTCGCCAAGGAAAAGTGCAATCATGTTTAACGTTAATGATATTGTTCAGCACCGAAGAACAGGAAAAATCGGCAAGGTAATTGCTTACGGATGCCAGTTATCTGAATCTACTTATTCTTTAACTCTCAAAGTACGAGGGTTAAAAAACGTTTCCATACAGCCAATTACTGAAGACACAATCGATAAGTGGTGTTCTTGGCAGAAAGACTCCCCAAGATTTTTGTTGCCAAAATCGCCAGGTAATCAAGTCGCAGCTTAAATCAAATTAATACTTTTAATTATTGTCTCTAACTAAAGCTGAGAGAAGTTTTGAGTTGGAGATTAATTGAGATTAATGAGATAGCAACTATTAAATTAATAATGGGGAAAATAAGCTTATGTCTGTGCTTAATATCGGAGATATAGTTAAACACCAGAAAACTGGTAACATCGGCAAAATAATCGATTACGGGTATCAAAGAATCACCGACAGTTATTATTTAACAACTCTGAGAGTTGAACTTTTTACCTCTAGTCCAATCATGCCAATAGTCGAAGACTTATTTGAACAATGGCAAATTTGTCAAGGCGATCGCCATATTTGGTCTTTTCAGCAATGCTTTAATCGACTGAGCAATGTAGGGTAAATCACAAAATTAATCGATGATAATCTTGTCCCACGATCATCGATTAATTTTGTTCAAATTTCATCAATTAAGCCCAACTCCAAAGTTGATAGTTTAATATTGCCAGCAAGTTTGTCACTGATTGCTTTAAGTGCCAAATATCGATCTTAATTCCAACAATTATAAATAATTGAATAATTGAAATTATTATGGAAATGACATCTACTAATCTACCAGCAATAGTAGCAGCACTGACTTTCACTACGGTAATTGTCTTAATCTTAACTGAGCGATTGCATTTAACCATTGCTGCTTTTTTGGGAGCATTGGTACTAATCTTTGCTCATGTAATGACTCTTGGTCAGGCAATTGGCTATATCAGTCAAAGCCATGCCACTTTAGCTCTATTTTTCGGAGTTATGGTCTTAGTCAGAGCTTTTGAGCCGACCAATATTTTTGCTTACTTAGGTACGCAAATGGTGGTAATGGCTAAGGGTGAGGGTAAGCGTCTGGTATTAGCAGTTATTGCTATTACTACTCCAATATGCGCTGTTTTACCTAATGCAACTACAGTGATGCTACTAGCACCTTTGCTTCCGCCGATCGCTCAAGAAATAGGTATAGACTTCGTGCCTTTGCTGATTTTGATGGTTTTTGTGGCTAATAGTGCAGGATTGTTAACTCTAGTTGGCGATCCTGCTACTTTTATTGTGGGAGATGCCATAAATCTCAGCTTTAACGATTATCTCATGAGATTGAGTTTGGGTGGCGCGATCGCTGTAGGTGCAGTTCTAGTTTTAGCTCCTTTTTTGTTTCGTGATATCTGGAACAAGAAACTGGATGACATGAATACTCTGCCTCATCCTAAAATTAATCACCCAAGAGTATTGATGTTAGGTGGAGCACTGATAGCAACAGTTTTACTGTTTTTTGTGATTGGGGAAAGTTTACCAACTCCTATTCCACCTGCTTCAGTGGCTTTATTAGGGGCAGCGATGGCTTTATTGCTGGCTAATCAAAGCAAAATCGATACGGTAAATAATATACTCAGAGACGTTGACTGGAGTACTTTGTTATTTTTTATGTCTACCTTTGTCTTAATTGGCGGACTTGAAAAAACAGGGGTCATAAATGGTATTTCAGGATTATTAGCAGTTCTTTTAGGTAAAAATATTGCCCTTGGTTCGATTTCTTTACTATTTTTAGTGGGTTTATTATCTAGCGTTGTTCCGAATATTCCCTTAGTAGTAGCAATGGTTCCTCTACTCAAACAATATCTGGTTAATGTTGGCTTAATCGGGGCAGAATTCTTAAATCCTGGCTTCCAAGGGCAATTTCCTCCAGAAGTCTTGCCTTTGTTCTACGCCATGATGTTTGGTGCAACTTTAGGTGGTAACGGCACGCTGATGGGAGCGTCTTCTAATATTGTGGCAGCAGGGGTAGCAGAACTACACGGTGGTCGTATTTCGTTTAGTAAGTTTTTGAAATATGGTATTCCCGTAATGATTGTGCAGCTAGTAGTTGCAGCTTTATATATTACCGTTGTTTTTCTCTTTTAATTTTGAACAAGGTTGAATCAATTAACGTCGTACCTGAGGAATCGAACGTCAAACTTGTTTGACGTTATACCGATAAATTAGCTGGAGAATGTGATTCTTCTTTCTTAATTGCTTTCATCAGAAACAGCCAAGAGACATTAGATTTGCTCTAAGATTAACTATAAACTAAGCAATTTGTAACTTTATTTAAGGTTACAAGAAGTCCACATTATTTTCCCAACTTTTCAAAACTGTCTGAACTGTTGATTATGATTCAAACTTTTTTGTGTCTATTAATTTGTTTTTTGTCATTCTGGAATTACAATGCTCAAGCAGCAACAGCCAGACAAGTTAAGCCAGAAGCTACTCCTGCAATAATTTCTTGTTTTTCAGGAGGTAGAGAAATTTTAAGCAAAGAGTTGGTTTCAGGTCCTTTTGCTGATGAATATAAGTTTGCTCACGAAATCAAAGTTAAAGATGAGACAGGAGAGCATAGCTTAAATTTTGCTGGAGGGCTATGTATTATCGATCGCGTTGCATCATCTGTGCCGAGGGATTTAACTAGATCTGATCGATTAACTTGCTATTCGGGAGTAGATGAGATTGTCACCTTTGACGTTTACGGTAGAGAGACAACAGTAGACGAATATGTTGAGGGCAGGACTTTCTTAGCAAAGGCTCAGGGTAAAGTTTTTAATTCCGATTCCTTACATGAATATTTAGTGTTTGGTAGCGAAGCCTGTATTGGCTTAGAAACTAGCTAGAGAATTAGGTTTCGTTATTTATTAAACATAAATAACGCTAAAAAAAGTCTAACAATTAGCGATAATTAATTGACGAGAAATGCTGGCATTGTCATTAAATGTCGATTCTCGTCAATTTTTTATTTAAAGTGATTAAGCGATCGCTAATATTAGGTATTGCTACTAATCATCGAAATTTAATTCAGGAAATAATTCAGATGAAAATTGCTATCTTGTCTCAAGATGCTTCGTTGTATTCAACCAAAAGATTGAAAGAAGCAGGAGAACAACAAGGACATCAAATGCGCGTAATTCCTTACCTGCGCTGCTATATGAATATAACTTCCTGTCGTCCTAGCATCATGTTTAATGGTAATCTGCTCGAAAATTTTGATGCCGTCATTCCTCGTATTGGTGCTTCTCGAACCTTTTACGGTACTGCGGTGGTACGTCAGTTTGAAGTGATGGGAGTATTTAGTAGTAACGAATCCCAAGCGATTTCCCGCAGTCGCGATCGGCTACGTTGTTTACAAATTTTGGCAAAAGAAGGAGTTGGTTTACCTGTAACTGGTTTTGCTCACGCCACCCAAGATATTGATGGTTTGATTGAAACAGTCGGAGGCGCGCCACTAGTAATTAAGCTTTTGGAAGGAACTCAAGGCATTGGAGTGGTTTTAGCCGAAACCTATCAGGCTGCCAAATCAGTAATTGAAGCGTTTAGAGGTTTGGATGTCAACATTTTAGTACAAGAATACATTAAAGAAGCGGAAGGGATAGATTTACGCTGTTTTGTAGTTGGAGGCAAGGTAATTGCTGCCATGAAGCGTCAGGGAACAAGAAAATTTCGCTCCAATCTACATCGCGGCGGTAAAGCCGAAAAAATTACTCTTTCTTTTGATGAGAAAACAACGGCAATTAAGGCAGCAAAGGCTCTGGGATTAAGTGTAGCAGGAGTAGATTTACTCCGTTCCAATCATGGCCCGGTAGTCATGGAAGTAAATTCTTCACCTGCCTTAGAAAGAATTGAAAAAGCGACAAAAATAGATGTGGCAGGAAAAATTGTTAAATATGTGGTGCAAAATGCTGTTCCAACTAATATTAGCGATCGTGTTAAATATTAATTGTTGGCAATTTTTATCTAGTTGGCGCATTTTATAGTCATTCCAATTAATTTTCTTATGGTATTTTTGTATTAATAATGTAGGGAAAACTATGTATTACTTTCACACAAAAGCATCTTAACGATCGTAATCTAAAGTCTACAGTTTGCATGGGTGCAAAATTTGCCAATATGTAATCTCTTAACACTTTAACGTATTGCTATAACTAGCGTTATTGAGACTATAGCTGAAAAAGCCAATACAGTAGGAGTTGATTATGGAGAAGATATTAGTAAAGCGATCGCTGTAATTACCAAAGTTTGAGATAACATCGAAGGATTAGAAGCAACCCCAACACCAGACATATTGGTTTGCGAACTGGCTGCTAGTACGGTTAATTTAGAAATTCGCTTTTGGGTCGACTCTCGCCGTTCTGGGTTTTTGGCGACTACTTCTAAGATCACAATTAAGGATACCGAGGCTTTGCTAGGTATTGGGCTAGGCGGACTCGAACCGCCGACTTCCACAATGTCAATGTGACACTCTAACCAACTGAGTTATAGCCCATCGAGACTTTGTAATTATATCAACAAAAGTTGAAAAATTGCTGAAAAAAAGTAATTTAGTTAAAACCGCCGCGTCCCCCGAGATTGAGAATGCTTAGGTGCCTGCCTAATTATCTTCTCGCAAAAAATCTTTAATTACTTTATGTTCATCTAATTCTTGTTCGGAAGGATTGCTACGAGCATCAGTAATCAGCCAATCTAAAGCTGCTGCTTGTAGATCGATTGCTGCGCCAGTTTTATCAACGCAATAACGTCCAAACACGAGCTTGTCCACCAAGCGAATACCTTCTCCTAAGCGAGAATATTCAAAAATCACGCTGTTGTCTACGGTTGCTCCACTACATATATAACAATTTGGACCGATCATCGCTGGACCGATAATTTTTGCTCCATCCTCAATCTTAGTCATTCCGCCAATGTATACAGGACCAGTAATATCTACTTTGTCCCAATTGACTGCAATATTTAATCCCGTATAGATGCCTGGAGCCACCTCAGTACCTGGAATGTTGACATTTTTAATTTCTCTAGTTAACACTGCGCGAACAGCGTGCCAGTAATCAGGAACTTTACCAATATCTACCCATTCAAAATCCATTGAAACGGCATAAAAAGGTGCTTGCCTGGCGACTAACTTCGGAAATAGCTCTCCACCAATGTCAAATTCTTGCTTGGGTGGAATGTAATCAAATATTTCTGGTTCAAAAATATAGATTCCTGTATTGATGTCGGTGCTTAAAGCTTCTTCTACGGAAGGTTTTTCTTGAAAAGATTTAATCCGTCCTTTATCGTCTGTAACTACTACACCATAACTCGAAACATCCTCTTCGGGTACTTTTTTGGTGATTACTGTAGCGATCGCACCATTGGCTCGATGTTGTTTAACGGCTGCGGTTAAGTCTAAATCGATTAAGGCATCACCACACATGACTACAAAAGTATCATCGAAAAAAGCATTAAAGTCCTGGATCTTTCTTAAGCCTCCAGCCGAACCCACTGCCTCACCCACCAACTCACCATCAACAATGCTACCTTCAAAAGAATAGCCAATATCGACCCCAAAACGCTGACCATCACGAAAATATCCTTCGATTTCGTGAGCTAAATGGCTGACGTTGACCATAATCTGATCGAAACCATGTTGCCGAAGCAGTTCTAAGAGAAACTCCATGACTGGTTTCTGTAAAATCGGAATTAGGGGTTTGGGAATCGTATATGTTATGGGACGAACGCGAGTGCCTTTACCAGCCGCCAATATCATGGCTTTCATGAAAGATTCTCCTCAACCAGACTTATAGTAACTATCTAAACTATTCCAGTGTATCAACAATGTCTACCGAAGACTCAAGTTTGGCGACATGAATTTAAGGGACGAATGCTTAAATCCTGATAGAATTCTTCTTGAAATAATTCTACTTTTGATTGTGCCGAAAGCAACAGCAGTGCCCAAAAGATTCCTGCTCGATCTGAATTTAAGTGTTTTGTCGCTTCTGTTTTTGCTGATTCTTCAATCTGCCATTTTTTTAATAGCTGTTCCCAATCAACATAGTCTTGACCTGGAGATAGATTCGGCAAATTAAGATGGAGAAAACTCTCTAACTGTGCTGCTAACTCGGTTAGATTTTCATTGTGGGCTAGTTGGGCGATCGCCTTAATAGCTGCACTACGAGAACTTTGTAAACGACGGGGAGTACCATCACTTGCCGCTGCTTCAATTTCGGCTGCAATGTGTTCTAGCTGCTCGATCAGTTCCTGTAGGGTGACACGGCGTTTACCAACTGGCTGGACGGAAGTACGACGACGCAAGTGCTGTTCTAAGTTAGCTGGAAGCGATCGCCTTTGATCGAGGTAAATTTCTGCTTCCAAAAATTCCTCTTCTTCGATTTCTACTAAGTCTTCTGGTAATAAATGGAGGCTGTCGGCTTTAAATAGCACTAGCATTGATGCCCAAAGAAACGCTTGACCCGAACGAGGAAGATCTGCCTCTTGTTGGGGTGTTTCAGTTTCGCCTATTAGCCCAAGTTCGGCTAAGAAACGATCGATAATACTAATTACGGGAACATCCCAAGGATCGATTTCCCCTCTTTCTGCCAGGTTGATTAAATTGGCGATCGCTTCTTGTGCAGGAGTTATAGTCATAATTCATAATTTATAATCCATAATTTATAATTTTTACAACTATTTTTCCAAGATTAAGTAGCGAGAACTAAGGATTAGCTGTGCTTTGTTGTTCAATTTTTGTCAACCGCTGGTCAATATTTCTGACGTCTTCTTTTAGTTCAATTAACAAAGTAGCGAAGCGTTCATATAGGGGATCGCTATTTCCAATTGCTTGACCATTAACCACAGGTGGATTTGTGACATTTGGAATTGGTGGATTAGGAGTAGGCTGGTTTATTCTGCTAGGGCGCGAGGGGGAATTAAAGTTAGAGCTTCTTAAGTTATTTACTTCTTGCTCTAAACGACTAATTCGCGCCTTGAGGGAAATAATATCAGAACTGAGATTGAGATTTGATTGAGCCAATACTGGTTGGTTCACTATAGTTCCCAACCCAAGCTGAATTAAGCTAATTAATACGCAACTCAGGCATATCTGGAGCGCAAAAACTCGCCATTGAGAAATTTTATTCATATTTGTAAATTTGTTTAATAATCGCTGGTAGCAAGACAACAGCTTTAATTTAATAATGAATTATTAATTGTTTCTTCAGCATCTTTCTCAATGTGTAATTTCGCGTTTTTGTTTTGCTTGTATTATTTATGTTATACAAAATAGCTAAATAGAAAATTGGCGATCGCTCTTGAGAAATTAATTTGAGTCATCGACTATAGGGCTAATGCTGTTAAATTGATAACTGTTGGTTTATTGCTCACAAAACAGTGGATTCATCGATCGCCGATCTAAGACAAAACTACACCCTAGCAGGATTATCCGAAACTGATATCGAGCCAAACCCAATCGAGCAGTTTAATACTTGGTTTCAACAGGCTTTAGACGCAGACTTAATTGAACCAAACGCGATGACTTTGGCTACTGCTACCTCTGATGGTAAACCCACTGCCAGAATTGTCTTACTTAAGGGAGTAAGCGATCGCGGTTTTGTCTTCTATACCAACTATGAAAGTCAGAAGGGACAACAGCTAATTGCCAACCCCTATGCAGCCCTGGTCTTTCTTTGGGATAAACTAGAACGACAAGTACGTATTGAAGGTAAAGTCGAGCAGTTACAGTCAGAAGAATCAGCTAAGTATTTCCATAGTCGTCCCAAGGCTTCTCAACTAGGTGCGTGGGCATCAGATCAAAGCCGAGTCATTCCCAATCGCGAAGTATTAGAACAAAAGCTAGCTGATTTGCAAAAAAAATATAGTGGTGATGCAACTGTGCCTCTGCCTCAACATTGGGGGGGATTTCGCGTAATACCCAACCATATAGAATTTTGGCAGGGTCGTTCTAGTCGTCTTCACGATCGCTTAGTATATGATTTACAAGCCGATGGTAGTTGGTCAATCAAGCGATTATCACCATAGTAGGGGCGATAATCAGATCGCTCTTGAAGAAATATTAGGGTAATAATGTGGATGATTTAATCGCCTTAGATACGGTTGATTTAGTTTTAAGCTTGGGCTTGATTGGGATGGCGATCGCCTTATCTCTGTGGCGTAAATTGGGCTTAGAAAAGCAGTTGGTTTATAGTTCGGCGCGTTCTTTAATGCAGCTAATTGCCATTGGCTACATCCTAGATATTGTCTTTGCTATCGACAATTGGCTGGTGGTTTTGGGTATCTTGGGAATAATGATAATGATTGCCTCAATTGTTACCCGTAATCGCATCGATCAGAAGTTACCAGGACTACTACCAACGGTAATTTTGTCTCTTGTCGCTAGCAGCGCTTTTACTCTAGGCTATGTAATTCTTTTAATCGTCCAGCCTGATCGATGGTATGAACCTCAGTATTTGATCCCTTTAGCGGGAATGTTGTTTGGCAATGCCATGAATGGGGCTTCCTTGGCTGGCGAGCGCCTTTTAAATTCGATTAATCAAAACCGTTTAGAAATTGAAACTCATCTAAGTTTGGGTGCTACAGGGAAACAAGCTATCTCTGGTTATCAACAAGAGGCGATTCGCACTGGTTTAATTCCGACGTTAAATAATATGGTGGTAATCGGTTTAGTGAGCCTTCCAGGTATGTTTACAGGACAGGTATTAGGCGGTAGTAATCCCCGCGATGCAGCCTCTTATCAAATTTTGATTTTATTTGCGATCGTTCTAGTTAACCTGATAACTACGATCTTGATTACGGAAGGAATCTACAAACGGTTTTTTAATCAAGATGAGCAGTTGGTTATGTAGAGTAGAAACGTTTATCCGCCCCGTCTTCTACTGTTCTAATCTTCTACTGGCTAAGGACATAGCGTAACAACAGATAAAATAAATTGCTGCCACAAAGAGATATACCTCCCCGTAGCGTCCGAGATATTTGGGATTAGCAATAATCGATTGCGACATTCCCAATAAGTCCGTCAGACCGACGATCGCCAGCAACGAGGTATCTTTAAATAAGGCAATAAACTGTCCTACCATACTAGGTATCACGGTTTTGAGTGCCTGGGGTAAAATAATAAACCACAAACTATAAACCGAATTTAAACCTAAAGCTTTTGCTGCTTCGGATTGTCCGCGAGGAATCGACTGTAGGCCACCTCGGACATTTTCTGCCAGATATGCAGCACTATAAATTATAAATCCAGCGATCGCTCTAATAATCCGATCTGGACGGACATCCGCAGGCAGTACTAGAGGCAACATTACCTGCGCCATAAAAATAATGGTAATTAAGGGAACACCGCGAATTAATTCAATGTAGGCAATAGAAAGCCAACGAATTACAGGCAGATCGCTTTGCCTGCCCAACGCCAGCAATACGCCAAAGGGGAAACAAAGCACAATACTAGTAATAGCGACAGGAATAGTTAGCATCAAGCCACTAACGCGGTCTAATCTAACATTATTTCCGTTTAACAGCAGCCAAATATTTAAGCTAAAAGCTAACAACCACAGTAAAGGTAGCCAGCTACTAATGTCAGGAAACCTTTTGCCGATTTGCTTACCAGCTAGGGCAGTAATAATTAGCAGCAGCAACATCCCAATTAAGATGGCGCTGGATTGAATTCCGCCTGGTATGGCGACGAAGAAGCAGGTGACAGCAACCAGACTGAGAATTATCAGAATCCGCCGATTAAATAACTTCGCAGCATGATGAGCGAAGATTCCCCAGGAAATTCCTCCCAAGCCGACAATGACTCCTAATGTTACCCAGGCGCGCCACAGATCATCAACAGGATATCTACCGACAAAAAACAGCCGAAAATTAGCTTCAATTACCTGCCACTGCGCCTGATTAAATGCCCAGATAGTTAGGTTGGAAACTGCCCAATAAACTAGCCACAGACTAAGAGCGGTTAGAACGTAGTTAGACCAGGAACTTAAAAGATTTTGCTTAATCCACTGACTGGGAGTAATCCGATTTATAGGAGCTTGACCTGGTTCAATATTTGCTATAGTCATACTGTTTTCGATGGTTCGTTTCCGTCCAGATTGGCTTTGATAAGCTATAGACTGTAAGCTACAAGCGTTGAATAACCGTTTAATAACACTGATCTTTTATGTCCGTTTTAGATAGCCATAAATATGCGATCGCCCTTCATACTAGTACACCACAACTGGGAATAACTGTTAACAATTATGCAGGTGATAGTCGCACTCAGGTTTGGAACTTGGGGCGAGGTTTGGCATCCCAGCTACATCAATATTTAGCAGAAATTCTGACCCCGCAAACCTGGCAGGATCTTGAGTTTATCGCTGTTGCCAAAGGGCCAGGGGGCTTTACGGGAACTCGCGTGGGGGTAGTTACTGCCCGTACTATTGCTCAACAGCTAAACATTCCTTTATTTGGGATTTCCAACTTAGCCGCCGTGGCAGCAGCCCAAAATTACCAGGGCGATTACGGAGTGAACCAAAAGCACCGCCTTTTAGCCGTCCAGATGGATGCACGAGGAGAACAATTATTTGTCGGCATATATCAGATAAACAGTCAGGGACTCCAGACATACAGGTCAGATACGCTGATGACTACGGAGGTTTGGCAGAAAACTCTGGCTGAGTTACAGCTTCCTTATCAATTAATCACCGCCGACGAGCAAATCGCTGATACAGTGACCCAGGTTTTGGATTTAGCTTACGCTGATTGGCAACAGGGAAAACATTCCCACTGGTCAGAAGTCGTCCCGTATTACGGTCAACATCCAGTACAAGCATAGCAAGAGCGATCGCTTTTAATGAACTTATTCTTTTGTTGTTAACACTGCGTAATTCCTCACACCCCGATAAGTAAATAATGATTAGAATAACTATAAGTTTTTTATATACTTGGTATAGTTAAAAATATTTTAATGACTTCAATTATTACGAGACAGTCAAAACTCAACGCTCCAATCATACGCCAGCTCAATAATGGTTTGACTATTGTTGCCGAACAGATGCCCGTCGAAGCAGTGAACCTGAATGTTTGGATTAATGTAGGTTCAGCCAAAGAAAGCGACGAAATTAACGGCATGGCACACTTTTTGGAACATATGGTGTTTAAAGGTACACCCAACCTAGAAATTGGCGAATTTGAACAGTTAATCGAAGAACGTGGGGCAGTAACTAATGCTGCAACTAGCCAAGACTATACTCATTATTATATAACCACTGCGCCCAAAGATTTTGCGGAACTAGCACCCCTACAGCTAGACGTAGTATTGAACCCAAGTTTGGATAATGAAGCTTTTGAACGGGAAAAATTAGTTGTCTTAGAAGAAATTCGTCGTTCCGAAGACAGTCCTCGTCGTCGTACTTTCTATCGTTCAATGGAAACCTGTTTTGAAACTTTACCCTATCGTCGCCCAGTACTTGGCCCTGCTTCAGTAATTGAAAATTTGCGATCGCCACAAATGCGCGATTTTCATGGTGCTTGGTATCAACCGCAGTCGATGACCGCAGCGGTAGTGGGTAATCTTCCTGTAGAAGAATTAATCGAGATAGTTACTCAAGGATTTGAACAGCATCATAGTTCCCGTGATAAGTATCCAAAAAACAGCACTCCATCAGTAACTCCAGAACAGCCGTTTACCAAGATCGTCCGTCATGAATATACCGACGAGTCTTTACAGCAGGCACGTTTGGTCATGGTTTGGCGTGTTCCGGGAATGGAAAATTTAGCCCAAACCTACGCCTTAGATATTTTGGCGGTAATCTTAGGACAGGGTAAGGTGTCTCGCTTGTTTCGAGAATTGCGAGAAGAAAAAGGTCTAGTTAATCAAATTGGAGTCAGTAATATGACTCAAACCCACCAAGGCGTATTTTATATTTCTGCTGCGTTACCGACAGAAAATATTCCTGAAGTAGAACAGGCGATCGCGCAACAGATTAGAAAGATGCAGACTGAACCTATTGCAGCCAAGGACATCGAACGTATTCGTACTCAAGTAGCTAATCGATTTGTCTTTGCTAATGAACGACCAAGCGATCGCGCCAACCTGTATGGTTACTACTATTCTCAGCTAGAAGATTTAGCCCCAGCCCTTAATTATCCCCAGCATATTCAGTCTATATCCGCCGAAGATTTACAGGCAGCAGCTCAAAAATATTTCAATCCCGAAGCCTATGGTGTGGTGGTGATGAAACCAGCTAATCATTAAACAGTACGGGCAAGCAAGTGCCTTGCCCCTTCGTTTTCTATCGGCGATCGCTCATCAAACCCAACATTGGCCCTAAAATAGCCCCAAAGATAAAGCCTCCTGCGTGCGCCCAATATGCGACTCCGCTAGCTTCTGGCATTCCTAAAGATGCCACACTACTAAACGCCTGTTGCACAAACCAAAAGCCGAGAAAATAGATCGCTGGGATGCGTACCGTAGTCCAAATAATCAACAAGGGTAGCAAAGTTAAAATTTTGGCTTTAGGATACTTAATCAAATATGCCCCCATCACTCCTGCGATCGCGCCACTCGCCCCAAGTGTGGGTACGCCAGACTGCATCCCAAAAAACCAGTGAGTTAAACCTGCTAAAACTCCGCAAACCAGATAAAATAGCAGAAATTTGACGTGACCAAGATCGTGTTCGATATTATCGCCAAAAGTCCAGAGAAACAGCATATTTCCGCCAATGTGCATTAACCCCCCATGGAGAAATTGCGAAGTAATTAAAGTCAGAATCTCAGGTACAGGCTGGTTAGTTGATACTCCATCAAAGCTAGCACTTAACTCTTGGGGAATAACTGCATAAAGCTGAAAGAAACCATCTAATCCCGAACCCAAAGTCATTTGGTGCAGAAAAACCACTACATTGATAGCGATCAGGGCATAAACTACAATCGGAGTACTCGGGGTTGGATTGTCGTCATTAAGGGGAATCATAGTTGCTGATTCAATATATTAGACCGCTAGCAATAATGTTTTTGGCTAATAGCAATTAGCAATTGGCAATTAGCAATTAGCTATTAGCTATTAGCTATTAAGTATATATTAACTATATTTATAAGATTAGCTAATACCCAGCATTGCCTCTAGGGTTAGGTATAGTAGCGAGAAACCGCCGACAAAGAAACCAACTAAAGCGATCGCTGTTACGGGATTCTTCAAAAAAGGCTTGAGCTGCTGTAAAAAAAACCAAAAAATTCCTAGACTAAAACTGATTAGATAGCGGGGATAGCGGGAAACGTTTTGAAAAAAATCTTGCATTATTGTAAAAATTTAAAATTGAATGTTTTATTAACTTGTACTTTGCTCTTGTAGCTAATGGCGCAGCGCGTACGCGGACGTGCCTCCAGGCACTAATCCTTTAGGGCAGATCGTCGTTTGACGACGACGCAGCATTGCCTTGCTTTGCGCAGCTAATGGCTAATAGCTAAAAACCAATCCACACTGAACATATTTTATTATTCAACATTGAACAATTAAGATTCAACATTTTGTAAATGAACTTACTATTTCAGTCAACTCGTCGTCGGTTAGCTTTGTGGTATACCACAGTGACGGCTGTTCTCTTGTTGCTTTTTGCCATAGGGGTATATTTTTATGTACGCAACACCCTAATAGATCGCATCGATGATACTTTAAAGCACGTTGTCGAAGTGGTAGACCGCTCTTTGGTCATTCAACCCCTAGCAGAAACCAAGGGAACATATGGCGTAAATGTTGATGCTAGCTTTAGTCAAAAGGTGAATAGCTTAGAAGACGATCGCATTGATTTAGAGTGGTTTAATCCGCAACAAAAGTTACTGTGGTCTACCTTTGAGCAGCCGATAGACTATCCTCTCCATCCTAATCGTAGTGGCGAGACGGTTTATCTAACAGGCGATCGCATTTTGCGTCAAATTGTGCAGCAAGTTGAACTAGATCATCGCGTCTTGGGCTATTTAAGGGTAAGTCATCCCTGGTTTGAAGTCACTAAGCCAATCAATCAACTAACCAGAGATTTAATTATTGGTATTATCATAATGGTGTTTTGCGTCTGGGGTATTGGCTGGTTTTTGTCGGGAATTGCCATTAAGCCAGTGCAGGTTTCCTATTCTAGTTTAAAACAGTTTACCGCCGATGCTTCCCATGAGTTACGCAACCCTATTGCCACAATTCAAACTAATGTTCAGATGGCGTTAGCCTATCCCGAAGCCGAACCTCAACTACAGCAAAGACAGCTACAGATTATTGAACGTTTGACTCAAAAATTGGGACGCTTGGTCAATGACTTGCTGTTTCTTGCTCGTTCCGATAGTGGTATGGTGCAGTTGGATTGGCAACCTGTACCTTTAGATGCTTTGTTGATTGATGTGATTGAAGAACAGAGGATAGCGGCTACTCAAAAAGGATTGTTTCTTTCTTTACATATTGTTGAGCCAAAAATTGAAGAAGATATGAAAGAAGAGGATATTTTTACCGTTCGAGGAGACTGGGACTATTTATCTCGTTTGTTTACCAACCTGATTGCTAATGCGATCGAGCATACAGATCAATCCAAAGCATCAGCTGAAGCTTCAGTAGAAGTTGAATTAGCCTTAATTAAACTTCCGCTCAAAACTATGATTAGAGAATCTCATCGTCAATATGCCTTACAGGTGAAGGTAAAAGACAACGGTAAGGGTATAGCTGAATCTGCTTTACCTCACATCTTCGATCGCTTCTATCGTGCAGATCCAGCTCGTTCTCCTCAGCGACAAATAGATAGCCCTACAGGGGCGGGTTTGGGATTGGCGATCGCCAAAGCCATTGTCGAAAATCATCAGGGACAAATCACCGTAGATAGCACTCTCGAGCAAGGAACAATCTTCTGCGTAACTCTCCCTCAAAATCTTAATTCTTAAATTACCAAGACAATATTTTCTCCAGCAAAAATGCCTGTAGAAAAATCAAAGTTAATCAACAGGCTAAACAAAACTAATTTTTTAGGGTGTAAATTACTTCTTTCCCCTAAATTAAAGCTTAAAGCTAATAGCTAATTTAAGCATCATCTAATGCAACAATACCAGGTAAAGTTTTACCTTCTAGTAATTCTAAGCTGGCACCACCACCAGTAGAAATATGGCTCATTTTTTCAGCAACACCTACTTTTTCTACCGCAGCAACCGAATCACCACCACCAATGATTGTGACAGCATCAGATTTACCTGCTAATGTATGAGCGATCGCTTCTGTACCAGCCGCGAATTTATCAAATTCAAATACGCCCATAGGACCATTCCAAATTACCGCATTACAGTCTGCTAGTGCATCTTGGAATACTTTAATTGAATCAGGGCCAATATCTAAACCCATCCAGCCATCAGGAATGTCATTAATGCTAACAGCCTTAGCATTGGCATCAGGGGCGAAGTTATCAGCTACTACCACATCAGTAGGCAACAGTAATTCAACGCCTTGCTCTTTGGCTTTGGCTTCCAAAGATTTAGCTAGCTCAAGCTTATCTTCTTCAACTAGAGAATTACCAACGCTCAAACCACGAGCTTTATAGAAAGTAAAGATCATCCCGCCACCAATTAGTAGCTTGTCGCACTTGTCTAATAAAGTTTCAATTACACCAATTTTACTTGATACTTTTGAACCACCGATAATCGCTGCTAGAGGGCGCTTGGGGTTGTCAACAGCATCCTGAAGATAATCAAGTTCTTTCTCAATCAGATATCCAGCAACGCTAGGACTCAGGTAATGAGTTACGCCCTCAGTAGAAGCATGAGCGCGGTGAGCAGTACCAAAGGCTTCATTTACGTATAGATCGGCATTGGAAGCTAACTGTTTAGCAAATTCAGAGTCGTTGCTAGTTTCTTCGTTATGGAAACGGAGATTTTCTAACAAAACAACTTGACCATTGCTCATCCCGTTAACGGTAGCAGCTACTTCATCCCCAATACAATCATCGCACTTAGTAACCTCTTGTCCCAACAACTCAGAAAGTCTCTTGGCAACAGGAGTCAGACGCAATTCTTCTTTGACTTCACCTTTTGGACGACCCATGTGGCTACATAAGATTACTTTACCGCCCTTGCCAACTAAATCTTGAATCGTTGGTAGAGCAGCCTTGATGCGAGTATCATCGGTGATGTTGCCGCTATCATCTAAGGGAACATTAAAATCGGCTCTGACTAAAACTTTTTTTCCAGAAACGTCTGCTTCTGTCAAACTCGCGACTGTCTTCTTAGCCACTGTTATCCTCCTTGCTGCTTTTTAAATAATTTAATCAAAATTACCCAAATCTAAAGATAAATTTAAATTTTGGGACTAGGATTAATCTACCAGAGGGACTGCACGAAGGAAAGCACTCTTTACAGTATTTATTTTGGATATTTAGACTGACTTCAATCTTCACTAGAAAATTTGAAAAACATTTCGTCGCTATTGTCTTGGTTATCTATAATCGGGGCAAGAAGCTGCTCGCCTTCGCGAATCAACTGCTGATACTCAGATTTAATTAAGTTTGATGGCGATTGAGTCAAAATCTTACCTAGCTCGACTTGCTGCTGCTGGCTAATACTCTGGCTAATTATATCGCTAGCTTTATTTCCCTGATGATCTGTAATTGTTAATGATGCTCCACTATTAACCAAAAACTCTACTATATTCAGCCTGGAGTTGCCCACGGCATACATTAAAGCAGTTTTACCATCTGCTGCTTGAGCATCAATTTCTGCTCCACTATCTAGCAAATAGAGAATTATTTGTAGCTTATCCTGCATCGGACGAGCATCTTGAATACCCAAAATAGCCGCTTTCATTAAAGGAGTCAGGCTGTTTTTGTCTCTTAAATTAGGATCGGCACCGTTGAGCAGCAGCAGTTTAACAATATCTGGCAGACACCAAACAATAGCTATCTCTAAAACAGTCCGCCCTAAGCTATCTCTAACATTAGGATTAGCACCGTATTCGAGCAAGAGACGCAAGCATTTTTCGTTAGCGATCAGGCGATAAAGAGTTTTCGAGCGATCGCACTTTTTCCCCTGAGGTAAAGTAAACCAGTGTTTCTCAAATACGAGAAACAGCAACGGTTTAGAAGCTTGATCTACTAGACGAACGTTAGGATCTACTCCTTGCTTGAGTAGCTTTTTAACAGCAGTAAGATTATTGGCTGCAACAGCTTCGGCTAGTCTCAACTCCTGTTTGCTAGCGCTCGCCCGAAATTTCTCTACAATACTACTAAAAATCACCCAGCTCACCAACTTAAATTTAATTTAACTGTAGATTTTAACTATTGTAAAGCATAGATAATTGAACCGCATTTGCTTGTCGCTAATTATCAACTATTCACTTTTTACTGGCGTGCGTCCGTAAAGATAGGTTAAATATTTTAAGCGGCCACTCAATTCATCATTAAACGCTTCGGCGCGACAACGCCAACTCCAGTTACCTGTGGGCTGAGAGGGGGTATTCATCTTAGCATCTGTACCCAAACCTAAAACATCTTGAAATGGTAATATTGCCGTGTTGCCCACCGAACTGAGCGCCAAACGAATCATTGCCCAATGGATGCCGTCTTCACATAAACAGCCCAAATAGTCTATTACCTGAGATTTGGCTTCGGGCGATCGCTCATAAAACCAGCCCACAGTAGTATTATTATCGTGAGTACCTGTATAAACGATGCAGTTGCGATCGCAGTAATTATAGGGCAAAAAGCCATTTGCGCGATCGGCATCAAAGGCAAACTGGAGAATTTTCATCCCAGGAAACTTAAATTTATCTCGTAATGCTTCTACTTCTGGAGTAATTACTCCTAAATCTTCTGCCACAATAGGTAGTTTACCTAGCTGCTGTTCTAATAACTGAAAAAACTCATCTCCAGGGGCTTCTAGCCAAGTACCGTTCATCGCGGTGGTTTCTCCTTGAGGTACTGCCCAATAAGCCTGAAAACCTCTAAAGTGGTCGATGCGAATAATATCTACATATTCCAAAGTAGCTTCAACTCTTCTGATCCACCATTTGAAATCCGTTCTTTCTAGTTCCTCCCAGTTATAAACGGGGTTACCCCAAAGCTGACCAGTAGCGCTAAAGTAATCTGGAGGAACACCCGCCATTAAAGCTGGTGCGCTTGTCTCGGGGTCTAAACTAAAAATCTTGCTATGAGCCCAAACATCGACACTATCATGAGCAACATAGATCGGAATATCGCCGAAAAGTTTAATTCCTTTTTGGTTAGCGTATTGCTTCAGGTTTTTCCACTGACAAAAAAATTGATACTGCACAAATTTATGGAAATAAATCTCATCAGCTAGTTCTGTTGCCCACCTTGCCATCGCTTGAGGCTGACGGGAAGCTATATCTGACTCCCATTGATTCCAACCGCTGCCGTTATGAGCCTGTTTGAGGGACATAAATAGAGCATAGTTACTCAGCCAATCATTATGACGATTGCAAAAGCTTTTAAATTCCCCATCTTCTGTTGCTGAAGCCTGAACTTTGAAGCGATCGCTTGCCCGCCTTAACAGAGGCATTTTGATGCCAATCACTCGCTCGAAATCAACAAAGTCTAAAGAAAATTCAGGCAGGTGCTGTAATTCCTCCGCCGTCAATAATCCTTGGTCAAGAAGAATTGTCGGACTAATTAACAAAGGATTTCCTGCCAAAGCAGAATAAGATAGGTATGGAGAGTTGCCATAACCAGTCGGCCCAATTGGTAATATTTGCCATATTTGCTGGTCGCTGTTGGCTAAAAAATCGACGAATTGATATGCGTTCTCACCCAAATCGCCGATCCCAAAACGGCTAGGCAGAGAAGTGGGATGAAGTAATACGCCGCTAGCTCTAAAATCCAACATTGATGATTAATAAATTTTAATAAATTTTGTCTAATGCCTCGGAGAAACCATAGCTTTTTCAAGGCTTTGGTATCTATTTAATTTACAATAGTTTAAATAAAGTTATTTAGCATGGTCTAAAAGATAGCTTCTCAGATGTAGTCAATTTTTGGTAGCGTAATATATTAGGAAAAAAATCACCAAATTTAAACTTTAATTTAAAGATTTGCCATTTTGTTTTGGCTATCTTGATTTAGGAGAATCAACCGATGACTATTTTATTTCAATTAGCACTAGCTGCTTTAGTTCTATTTTCTTTTGTGATGGTAATTGGCGTGCCAGTTGCCTATGCTTCTCCCCAAAACTGGGATCAATCTAAATCTCTGATTTATGTTGGCTCTGGGATTTGGACTGTTTTAGTGGTAGTGGTAGCAGTGCTTAACTTTTTTGTTATTTAAACAGCTAAATATTGGCAAACTGAACCATAGTGCGATCGCTATTTTGGTAGCGATCGTCTACTTGAATTGCCGTTGCGTTCAATTTTACAGAATTATTTAGTTTATTACTTTAATTTAGTTTTATGGCTGTTTTTGAGGGAACATTTGCAGGAGACTTATCAAACGTAAGGATGGCGATCGTTATTGGTCGTTTTAATGATTTGGTGACAGATAAGCTCATTTCTGGCTGTCAAGATTGCTTGAAACGTCACGGTATCAACATAGAACCTGAGGGTGGTCAAATAGATTATGTTTGGGTTCCTGGTAGCTACGAGATTGCCATGGTGGCGCGACAGTTAGCTTTCTCTGGTAATTACGATGCCATAATTTGCCTGGGTGCGGTAATTCGCGGGCAAACGCCTCATTTTGATTATGTAGCTTCCGAAGCCGCCAAAGGGGTTGCAGCAGCTAGTTTTCAATCAGGTGTCCCAGTTATTTTTGGTGTTTTGACGGTTGATACGATGCAGCAGGCTTTAGAAAGAGCTGGAATCAAGAGCAATTTAGGCTGGAACTACGCTTTAAATGCTTTAGAAATGGCTAGTTTAATGCAGCAGATTAATAATCGTTCCGGAGCTTCTTCTCGTTCCGACCTGCCGCCAGGCAATGAGACTATTGCTTTGCCCGAGGTGGCTAGTCAAAATGTATCTAATAGTGAATATTAAACAGAAAAATAATTATCAATAATTTGTTGTCGAAAAATCTTTAATAGTTCTAGAAAACGTTTAAGATAAAGCCACAAAAACCAAAAATCCTAAAGAAAATAGAATACTAAAAATTAAAAGCTTAAATTCAAAGCTCATTATAGTCTTTTTAACTCTATTTATTTTGACATTATGAAATAACGTATTTCCCTGCTGCTGTCGCTCAGTAGGAGCGTATTTTGCATATTTTTGTTGAATATGGTTTTTGGCAAGAATAGCTTCCATACCAGCCAAGTTTACTTCAGGTTCTTGAGACGGTTTAGCTGTAATTGAAATAGGTTTGACTTGAGTAGCATTTTGAGAAGCATCAGAGTTTTTGAGAGGGGTTACTTTAATTGGTGAATTCAAGTAAGATTCAGATTGGTTTCGGGGAATCAATGTTGTTAATAACTCTGACTTAAATGCTGAGTATCCTTTATGTACCAACTTAATTGACCACTCCAGTTCTTCAGAAGACACGTTTTTGAGTAGATAACCTTTAGCTCCCGATTCAGTTGCTTTGCTAACATAGCTTTGATCTTCATAACTACTCAGCATAATTACTTTAATTTCAGGAAACTTGAGGCTAATTCTTTTCGATACGATTAATCCGTCAATACCAGGAAGATTTATATCTAACAGTACCACATCTGGCTTAACAGCCTCTATTTTCTGGAGCGCGCTTTCGCCATCTTGAGCATCGCCGACTATTTTTATTTCAGTTGCTTTTTCTAGCAGCACTCTTAGACCTTCACGTACTAAATTTTGATCGTCAACTATTAAGGTACGAATCATAATTAGTTATTTAGTTATTGAGAAATATAAATTGAAAATAGAAAGTATAATTTTTTAAATATTATCTTACATTTGGTTACTAAAATAAAGTAATCAGGATTAGGTTTAATTACTATTGAGGAACGAATTTTGCTTAAATATAGCTAGATCTAGAAAAAAAACGACTATTAATTATTTTTGAAGTCGATCGCTCTAAATTGTTGGTGAATTTTGTGCCTGGTGAACAGTATTGTTTGACTCGATCCCCATGCTGTAGATTAAAACTTTAATTAAGAAGCGATCGCCAATAAAGCAGCACATCAAGAACATAAAGTAGGCGAGTCTGATTACTAGCGAATAAGATTAACCGCGAAGGCATTTTGTGATGATCCAGATAAAGCTCTAAATAAAATTAGGTTTTGCTAATTTGAGACTGTCGAGGAATCAAAACCGATAAAATAAAAAAATCGTTTTCTACTGAGTAAAAAATCTATGACCAGTGCTGCACCAACCAAGACAGAGTACGAAGCAATAATTGGCTTAGAAACTCACTGTCAATTAAGTACCGAAACTAAAATTTTTAGCAGCGAATCGACTAAATTTGATGGCGACAACCCCAATGTTAATATTTCGCCAATTTGTTTAGGATATCCTGGGGTACTACCTGTCTTAAACGAAAAAGTATTAGAGTATGCAGTAAAAGCTGGATTAGCTCTCAACTGTCAAATCGCACCTTACAGCAAGTTCGATCGCAAACAATACTTTTATCCCGACTTACCTAAAAATTATCAAATCTCTCAATTCGATCTTCCTATTGCCGAACATGGTTGGATTGAAATTGAGATTGTGGAAAAACCCAACACCGAACCGATCAGAAAAAAGATTGGGATTACTCGCTTACATATGGAAGAAGATGCGGGGAAACTGACTCACGGTGGCAGCGATCGCCTTGATGGTTCAACTTATTCTTTAGTAGACTTTAATCGTGCGGGTATACCCTTAGTCGAAATTGTTTCTGAACCCGATTTACGTAGTGGCAAAGAGGCAGCGGAATACGCTCAAGAAATTCGCCGTATTATGCTTTATTTAGGTATTAGTGATGGCAAGATGAACGAAGGGTCTTTACGCTGTGATGTAAACATCTCCGTGCGTCCTGTGGGACAAAAGGAATTTGGCACTAAGGTAGAAATTAAGAACATGAATTCCTTTAGCGCGATCCAAAAGGCGATCGACTATGAGATCGAACGGCAGATTGAGGCGATTAAAAACGGCGAACCAATTTATCAAGAAACCCGTCTTTGGCAAGAAGGTAGTGGACGTACTAAAAGTATGCGTCTTAAGGAAGGAAGCAGCGACTATCGTTATTTTCCCGAACCAGATTTGCCGCCAATTGAAGTGTCTCCAGAACAGCTAGAAACCTGGAAAGCAGAACTACCAGAACTCCCTGTAGCTAAACGTCATCGCTATGAGTCAGAATTAGGCTTATCGGCTTATGATACAAGAGTATTGACAGACGATCGCGCTGTGGCAGAATATTTTGAAGCAGCGATCGCCTCTGGAGCAGATACTAAGCAGCTTGCTAACTGGGTGATGGGAGATATTGCAGCCTATGTCAACAGTAATAATCTTGGGATCTGGCAAACTCAATTGAAACCCGAAACTCTAGCTGAATTAGTTAGCCTGATTGCCGAAGGTACTATTAGCGGCAAAATCGGTAAGGATATTTTACCCGAACTACTAACTAAAGGCGGTTCAGCTAAAGCTCTAGTTGAGAAAAAAGGTTTGGTTCAAATTTCTGATACAGGAGAAATCGAGAAAATCATTGATGAAGTGATCGCTGCCCATCCTCAAGAGTTAGAACAATTCCGCAACGGTAAAACTAAGCTCAAAGGTTTCTTTGTCGGACAAGTCATGAAGCAAACTGGCGGACGTGCCGATCCTAAGTTGACTAATCAATTGTTAGCTAAGAAATTACAAGGTTAATTAAATTAGGACAGAAAAACCCTGTAGAGGACGGGGTTGATCGACTCTGGAGGTTGACTCCAGAGACAACACGGACGGCTGGAAGGAATGTCGGGGTAACCTGCATCGCGTCCTCCACTCGTAAATAACCTTTAATTTCTCACTCCTAAAGCAGGGCTGTGGCTCTTTCTGCTAATCCAGAACGTTCACCTTTGGAGAGGGTAATATGACCTGCGAGGGGTTCGTGCTTAAATCTTTCTACAACATACGTAAGTCCATTGCTGGCAGCATCGATATAAGGATTATCAATCTGATCGGGATCTCCTGTTAAGACAACTTTAGTTCCTTCCCCAGCACGAGTGATAATTGTCTTTACCTCATGAGGAGTAAGATTTTGCGCCTCGTCAATAATTAAAAACTGCTGGGGAATAGTACGACCTCGAATATAGGTTAGGGGTTCAATTTGCAGCAGTCCCATCTCAATTAATTCTTCGTGTCCTCTGCGCCAATGTCCAGGCTTTTGATTAGTATCATGAGTGCCAAAGATTAAGTCGAAATTGTCATATAAAGGCTGCATCCAAGGAGTTAGCTTTTCATTAATATCTCCTGGAAGAAACCCAATATCTTTGCCCATTGGAACAACTGGACGAGAGATCAAAAGACGAGTATAAAGTTTTTCATCAGCAACTTTTTGCAGTCCTGCGGCGATCGCTAATAAAGTTTTTCCTGTCCCTGCTTTACCCACCAAGGTAACTAACTTAATTGAGTCTTGTAACAGTAAATTAAGAGCGAACCTTTGTTCTCGGTTACGGGATTGTATACGTGATACCCCTAGTTTTGGTAACGCCACTAAGGGAATAATTTTGCTACTTTCTCCCTCTACCATGCCCAATGCGGTGTGGGACGGATTATTACTATCTACGAGGGTGATATCTTGATTGGGTAAAAATTTTTGTTCGAGAGTAATTGAACCAGCTTGAAAAAACTCGGCAATTTGCTCTGCACTAACTAATACTTCGGTCGTACCTGTATAAAGTTCATCTACGTCTACTTTATCTGTTTCATAGTCTTCTGCATTAAGTCCTAAAGCATCTGCTTTAATGCGTAGATTAGTGTCTTTACTAACTACAATCACGGGACACTGATACTTTTGTTTGCACTGCATTCCCACCGCTAAAATCGAGTTGTCCGCCAGATCGCCGCTTAATTCGAGAGGTAATTTTTTCAGAGTATCACGATCGCCTAATGCTACTCGTAGAGTTCCGCCATTACTCAATTCTACCCCTGTAGTTAAATGACCCTGCTGGCGCAGCTGATCTAGAGTACGGGAGACTTCTCTAGCGTTACGACCAGTCATTTCTGGCTGTTTTTTAAAGCGATCTAGCTCTTCAATTACGGCGATCGGTAGTACTATTTCATTGTCTTCAAACCGCAATATCGCAGTTGGGTCATGGAGTATTACATTAGTATCAACAACAAAGATTTTTTTCATTCAATCGTGAACTACTGGGAATATTTTTCGGTAAGTTTAATTGTGCCTTAAAAAAGGCGATCGATGCTTAATCTTATAATTTATTGCCTGACTCTAAGCAGTCAAATTTAGTTACCATAACTATTATTGATTACATACTCCCAATTATTGTTCGTTTATTCTTTCCATATTTGCTGCGTTTTTGGTAAATAATTATTGGTTTGATTAATCTAGTTGGTGGCTTAATAAACTAATCTAGATAATTGGTTTTAACTAATTGCCTTTCTATCTACATTTGCTACTGATTAATAATAGTCGGAGACGGTAAATTAAGCTCAATTTAAAAAGCAGTTTGCAGGCGATTTTTAACTCTGGCATGTATTTCGGCGGCTTCTTCAATCAAAAACTTTTCTAAATCTTCCCTAGCTTGTTTAATTTCTGCTTTAATATCCTGACTAAGTTTAAGAATTAATTATTGCAGCCTATGTTTAGCTTTGCTAATAGTTTATTGAGTAAATTATTCGGTTTTTAGTTGATTTTTGAAAGATACAATCCCCGCAGTTTTATATTCAATTACTGCTTTGAGATTATCTGATACCCATTTGGGGAAAAGTTCAAAGTCGCTCAAATTGCTCAATAACAAATTTCTAGCATTGATATCAGCTTTTTCGATCGCATCAGCCTGAACATATTCTTCCTCAACAAAAAA
Source organism: Coleofasciculaceae cyanobacterium (assembly GCA_036703275.1). Lineage (NCBI taxonomy): Bacteria > Bacillati > Cyanobacteriota > Cyanophyceae > Coleofasciculales > Coleofasciculaceae > Coleofasciculaceae cyanobacterium. Next base: position 123,335 of record DATNPK010000102.1, read on the forward strand.
ATTTTCGACACATCGATCGCCGCTTCGGTTTTAAGCTGCTCTAATACCTGGAAATTCTGCTGTAGCTTAATTTTGACATCGGCAATACAGCTTAAGCGATCGCATTAATAATAGTGGATTTACTAGTCTTCATCGTTGCTACAATTGCCATTGGCAATTCTAAATTGGCAACGTTTTGATCCACAGCTACATTTGCTTATTTTTTCTTCTGGTAGATTTTGGCTTTGCGTAGTTGTTTAGTTACGACGCTATTTTTGCTAGATTTATTTTTGAGACGAAGCTTACGACTCGAAGCGATCCAATCACTGATGCTATGACTCATTGCACCAATTTCTAATCCGACAGTAAGAGCTATTGTTTCTTGATGATATTTTCTAAGTAACAATAATTGTTCCTGGACAAAATCTTGCCAATTCCAGGTAAAACCGAAACACAACTGAGCGATCCCCACTACAAAGATACTAACCCAGCCGATCATCACCAATAAATATGCAATGCGGAGACAAGTACCAATAATAGGGCCATGAGATAACACCGAACGATGTCGTAAAAACTTACGGTATGGCAGCCAAATACCGCGTATAATGCTCCAACGTTTGTATTGAATCGAGTCAATATCTAAATCTGGACCAAACATCATCCCGCTAAATAGAAATCCGCCAGAGAGAATTAAAGTCAAGTCTCCGTTGTTAGTAAAACCGTAAGTAACTCCCGCCACCCAGGGGAGAATCCAAAGAGTAATGCGATCGTGTGTGACTCCAGAAGGCATAGTTTATTTTAGCGCTCGGTTGCAAATGAGCAGTTATCAATTATTGAATAATGTTGCTAGGGTAAGGGACTTTTGGCGTAATGAACAGTAGGCAATTTATCGATTTAGGGTAAATAGTCTGATACTTTGGTAATCTGACTAAAGTGATTTGTTCAATGGGTGATTGAGTAATGTCTGATTCCGATTCCAATAATAGTTTAGATTGGCTGTATCGAGGTACAAGCGAAATCTTTCCAGATCGGTCTGATTCGGATAATCGAGATGAGAATTTAAGTCAGCGGATAGCACAAAGGCATCGCCCTTTAAGAGTCAAGTTAGGTATCGACCCTACAGGTACAGACATTCACCTGGGTCATAGTATTCCCTTTCGCAAGTTACGCGCTTTTCAAGATGCAGGACACACGGCAGTAGTAATTATTGGCGACTTTACCGCTCAAATTGGCGATCCGACAGGCAAGTCTGATGTCCGTCGTCAACTAACCCCAGAAGAGGTAAAAGCCAACGCTCAAAGCTATTTAGACCAGTTACGACCTATTTTAGATTTTGATACTCCAGGACGGTTAGAAATTCGTTATAACTCTGAATGGCTAAGTAAATTAAATCTCGCTCAGATCCAGGAATTGCTGGCTACGATGACCGTCGGACAAATGTTAGCTAAAGAAGGTTTTGCCGAACGCTACGGTCAAGAAAAACCGATTTTCCTCCATGAATTTTTATATCCTTTGATGCAGGGTTATGATTCGGTAGCAGTGGAAGCGGATGTTGAGTTGGGAGGAACAGACCAGAAGTTTAATATTGCCGTGGGACGAGATTTGCAACGGCACTTTAAGAAAACTCCGCAGTTTGGTTTGCTGTTACCAATTTTACTAGGTACGGACGGAGTACAAAAAATGTCTAAATCTTTGGGTAATTACGTGGGACTACAGGAAGACGCTTTGTCGATGTATTCTAAGCTGGAAAAAACTCCTGATAATTTGCTTAAAGATTACTTTGAGCTGTTAACCAATCTAGATTTAAGCCAATTACCCGAAAACCCCCGTCAATCGCAAAAACTATTAGCTATTGAGATCGCATCCCAGTTTCATGGGTTAGATGCAGCAAAACAGGCAAAGCAAACAGCAGAACAAATTGTGCTTCAGGGTAATACCACAGGGGGAAATCTTGCCGAATATTGCCTGTTAGAGGTAGAGTTTCCCGCCAAGCTATTTTACATTTTAAGTGCAAGTGGCTTGTGTAAAAGCAGTGGCGAGGGTCGCAGGCAGATTCAGGGGGGTGCAGTCCGTTTAGATGGCGATCGCCAAACTGAGGTTAATTTGGTTTTTGATTCTCCTGATGAACTAACGGGAAAAGTGCTACAAGTAGGCAAGAAAAAGTTTATTCGCTTAGTTTCCTAAGTATTGATTAGTGGTGCTTAATTTTTTTAAAGTTTGCTATTTAAGCGTATTAACAACCGCTGTCTTGATGGTTATTCCCCTTAGATCTATAGCTGATGACCGAATTCAAAGCATCCAGTCGTTCCTAACTTCTTTCGATCGCGATCGAGGAGTAATTATTAGTAATGAAAATTTAAGCGAAGAGAACTTTACTTGTCCCGATAATGTCAAAGAATTAACCGCCTTGCTCTTAAAAGATTTACCCGCCTATAGTAATCGTGTAATTCAAAGAACTCAAGCGATAAATCAAGCAGCAGGAATTGAAAACTATATTATTACCGCTAGTCAGGCTGAGTTTGAGCCTCTAGATTTGCCCAGACTTCAATACGACACCAAAGGCGATCGCGATCCAGAACAAGTTTTTTTTACAGTTTTAGAAAGACAGTATATCAATAACAAAATCGTTGATATTCAGACTTATCACTGGTTATTCTTAACCCAGACTGATAGTGGTTGGCGCACGGTAATCATGTTTTCTCGCTTTGGTAATTCTGCTGAGAATCAACCTCCTACTCCCCCAAGTGAAACTACCGATGGCATTATTGGTCGTGGAGTTCAGCTGTGGTTGAGAGACTGTCGCGCTGGTACGCTCAGATATTAATTCCAATTTAGAACTTACGCCAGAATTATTTCGCGCCAGCTTTTTGAGGCAACAATTAAGTACGGTAATAATCTATCGGTATCTTCAGACACAAAATACCCCTCAACGTTGAGATTAGATAACTTATATCAGCAATAACTAGATTGATTATTGAAAAGAACCCAACAATATGCAAAGTTCGTTTAAAAAAATTGCGATCGGAACAGTATTTTTTGTTCTCACGATTATATTTGCAGTTGTTGGTTATCTTTGCTTTGGTTGGTCGTTAATCGAAGCCATTTATATGGTAGTGATCACGGTTTTTGGTGTTGGCTATGGAGAAGTTAGACCAATAGACACTCCATCAGAAAAGGCTTTCACGATCGTAGTTATTCTGGCGGGGACTTCATCAGCATTATATATTGTGGGAGGTTTTGTACAGATGATTGCCGAAGGAGAAATTAACCGTGCTTTTGATGCCCAACGCAAAAAGAATACCATCTCTCATTTAAACAATCATGTAATTATTTGTGGCTTTGGGCGGATTGCTCAAGTGATAGCCATACATTTAGTAGAAGCAGCTCAAGACTTTGTGATTATTGACAATAATGGGGATAGAATTGCGATCGCCGAAAGTCTAGGTTATCTAGCGCAAGAAGGAGATGCAACTGATGAAAATATTCTGCAATCGGTTGGTATCCAAAAGGCTCAGGTTTTAGCCACTGTATTGCCCAATGATGCTATTAATGTCTTTATCACTCTAACCGCCCGTGAATTAAACCCAAAGCTATTGATTTTAGCTAGAGGAGAATTACCCAGTACCGAGAAAAAACTAAGGCTAGCTGGTGCCGATCATGTCATTTCACCAGCAGCAGTCAGTGGCGTCAGAATGGTAAATTTAATTGCCCGCCCAAGTAGTACAGGCTTTCTAGAACAAAAAGATCAACAAAATTCTTTGAATGATTTATTGGCTCAAATAGAGGTTCAAATTGATGAATTAACCCTTTCAGCCTATTCTCCTCTTACGGGGAAAACTATTCGAGAACTGGAAATTAGAGGGAAAGGAGCATTTATTGTCGTGGCTTTACGTCGCAGCAATGGGCTGTTGCTCACTCATCCTAGTTCATCTTTAATTTTAGATTGTGATGATACTTTAATTGTTTTAGGTCATCAAGAAGAACTGCCAAAATTTGCTCGTTATTATCAACTAAATCACGCTATGCATCAAAAACTCAGCCGAGAAAGAATACTGAACTAAAATGCTCAATCTACTTTGGATCTTACTCTGTGCGGGTTTAGTCTTTCTGATGCAAGCGGGGTTTATGTGCCTGGAGTCGGGCTTAACTCGCGCTAAGAATAGTATTAATGTAGCGGTTAAAAATATTGCCGATTTTGGCATATCCGTAGCTTTATTTTGGATCTTTGGCTATGGAATAATGTTTGGCACTTCCCAAGCTGGATGGATTGGAACTAGCGATTTTTTTCCTTCCGCCCAAACAGATCGGTCTTTGGCGATCGCCTTTTTTATCTTTCAAGCGATGTTTTGTGGTACGGCTACGACGATTATTTCTGGTGCAGTGGCAGAACGTCTCAAGTTTAGTGCCTATATAATTATTGCTATTTTAGTTTCAGGCATCATTTATCCTTTATTTGGTCATTGGGTTTGGAATGATGCTGGATGGCTCAAGCAATTAGGCTTTGTTGATTTTGCTGGAGGTACTGTGGTTCATGCCGTTGGAGCAATGGTCAGCTTGGCAACATTAATTTTAATTGGTTCGCGTCAAGGTAGGTTTGATTCATCAGGAAAAGCCAACAAAATTCAAGGGGCAAATTTGCCTTTTGCTGTCTTGGGGGCATTATTGCTTTGGGTTGGCTGGCTTGGATTTAATGGGGGCAGTACGTTAGAACTTAATGAGCAAGTTCCTGGAATTATTCTTAATACGGTGTTGGCTGGTGTTGCAGGAATGCTAACCGCAACTATCTGTAGTCAGTGGCACTATCGCAGAATTGAAGTTGAAGAGTTAATTAACGGTTCAATAGGTGGTTTAGTAGCAATTACGCCCTGTTGCAATGTGATAGCTACACCTTTAGCTGTTATTGTCGGAGTGACTGGTGCGATCGTAGCTCAACTAGTTTCCCGAAGTTTAAAGCGTTGGGGTATCGATGATGCAGTTGATGCAGTAGCAATTCACGGAGGGGCAGGTATTTGGGGAACGCTTTGTGTCGCTTTGTTTGGTCAATTAGAATTAATTGCTACAGGCTTAAATCGAATAACTCAGCTTGGCATACAGTTATTAGGGATTACTGTTGTTTGTATCTGGGCGTTTGGTTTTTCTTGGATCTTGCTCAAACTACTTAATTCATTTTTTGTATTGCGTGTATCTCCTGAAGCCGAGGAATTAGGCTTAAATGTTTCGGAACATCAGGCAAAAACGGATACCTATGAATTACTTCAGGTTATGGATCTGCAAGCAAAAACCCATGACTTGAGCTTACGAGTTCCTGTAGAATCATTTACAGAAAACGGACATATTGCAACTCGATACAATCAGATGATGGATGCGCTGCAAAAAAATCATCAACAAAGTGCCGAGTCATTAGAAGAATTATATGCAGTAACCGCAACAGTTATCTCAGCCGTCGAAAATAGCAAGTTTTCCCCTGCTGATTTTGATAGTTTTGCTTCTAGATCTGATGAATTGGGCATTTTAGGGCGGGTTTTGCAACAAATTGTCGAGATGATTAACACTCAGCAGCAAAAGTTAGCCAGAGTTGAAGAGCAATTACAGATATCTTCTGACAAACAGCAAAACTTAATTATCGAAATTCTCAAAGGTCGTTTTGGCAATCTTCCTCCATCCATCAGCGATCGCCTAAAATCTATTCATGATTTAGACCATTTGAATCAATTATTACAGCAAGCGATCGCCGTTAGCCGCTTGGATAAATTTTCTTTTCAATCAACTGCTGTAGATAACCAAATCTCCTCCAAATAAAATAATGATATTTATAGCAAGTGAACTATAAATTAGGACGTTAGTTATAAAACGAGCTAATAGCTAATAGCTATTAGCCATTAGCCATTAGCTTTTGAGCGACGTGTCTTAACCTTTGCTTCGAGTACTATAATTCAAAGCGATCGCTTTGAAATTAAGATTTTAGAACTTTTTCTAACGCATTAAGCAGCAATAGCACATTTTCGGGACGACTGTTGTAACCCATCAAGCCAATGCGCCAGACTTTCCCGCCTAGTTCTCCCAACCCGCCAGCAATTTCAATATTGTATTCCGTTAGCAGTTTTTTGGCGATCGCTTTACCATCAACTCCATCGGGAATTCTTACCGTAGTCAGGGTAGGCAAGCGCAACTCTTCGTCTACATGACAAGTTAAACCAAGTTCGGTCAAACCAGACCATAACATTTCAGCATTCCGTTGATGACGTTGCCAACGTTGCTCTAATCCTTCTTCGGCTACTATCCGTAAAGACTCCCGCAAACCATAATTGGTATTAATTGGGGCGGTGTGGTGATAAACTCGTTGTTCGCCCCAATATTTTGCCAACAATGACATATCCAAATACCAGTTGGGTACAGGTTTAGCACGGTTATGTAGCTTTTCCACCGCGCGACTGCTCATGGTAAAAGGAGATGCCCCAGGAGGACAACCTAAACCCTTTTGACTACAGCTATAAGCTAGATCGATACCCCAGTCGTCAATATATAGGGGGACACCACCAAGGCTAGTAACAGTGTCTACCAATAACAAACAATTATGTTTATGGCACAAATCTGCCACTCCCTCCAATGGTTGACGTGCGCCTGTAGAAGTTTCGGCATGAACTAAAGCCAGAATTGCTGGCTTATGGGTTTCTAGGTTGGTTTTAATTTCATCCAAGGAAAACACCTGTCCCCAAGGTTTAGTCATGGTGCGGACATCTCCACCATATCGCCCCGCCATATCTACCAAGCGATTACCAAAGTAACCTTTAACACCAACTAAAACCACATCTCCAGGTTCGACTGTATTGGCAAGGGTAGCTTCCATCGCCGCTGTTCCTGTACCCGCAACGGCAATAGTAAGTTCATTTTCGGTTTGCCAAGCATAGCGCAGCAGATCTCGGATCTCATCCATCAAGGCTAAATAAGTAGGGTCGAGATGTCCTACAGGGCTGACGCTAGTTGCAGCCAAAACTCGGGGATTGACGTTAGCTGGTCCAGGTCCCAATAATAGACGAGGAGGCATATCAAGCTGTTTAGTTTTAATCCGATAGCGATCGTTTATGCGGTTTCCCGTGCTGATTCCTGTAGTTGCAACCATATCTTGAACCTCTTAGTTGGTCATTTTTTACGCCGATCTATAAGCCTAGTTTACTTGATGAACTTCTCAGAGAATATTTTAGTTGATTACTAGTTACTCATTAGCGATCGCCAGCAATTGTTATTAAGAACAACGACATGAAATAATTAGGTCTGGCATAATAAGTCTAATCAGTTCGCGTTCGTGCCAACTAGCTATCTAATTAGTTACTTTAAAACTTGTAACTAACCATCCATAAAGTCTAGAGAATTTAAGTCAATGATCTCTGCCACCTTTAAAGTACCCAACCTCGACCTATTTAAAGTTAATCAACAATTGGAAAATGCAGAAGCGTCATCACTTGTTGAATGGAGTGCTGAAACCTTTGGTGACGGTTTGGTTATGAGTACCAGCTTTGGTATCCAGGCAGCAGTGATGCTACATTTAGTCACTAGAATTGCTCCTAAGACTCCTATAATCTGGGTCGATACTGGATATCTACCAGCCGAAACCTATAGGTTTGCCGAAAAGCTCACTACAAGGCTTGAGCTTAATCTGAAAGTTTATCAATCGCCGATGTCTCCTGCCCGCATGGAGGCATTATACGGTAAACTTTGGGAACAGAATGATGTGGAAGCTTTTAATCGCTACGATCAAATTCGTAAAGTAGAACCCATGCAGCGCGCACTAAAAGAGTTGCAGACTACTGCTTGGCTAGCTGGGCTACGTCGCGATCAAACCGAACATCGCCAAAATTTGCGTAGAATCGATCGCCAGAACGCTCTGTATAAGATTTATCCCATACTTGATTGGAATGCCAGAGATATTTATAAATATCTTACTGCTTACGATTTACCCTATCACCCATTCTTCGATCTAGGTTATGTCTCTGTGGGAGACTGGCATTCTAGTCGACCTCTGACAGCCGATGATAGTGATGCTAGAAATACTCGTTTTCGCGGTTTAAAGCAAGAGTGTGGCTTACATCTACCTCAAACTTCGGGAGAGGAAGAAAGCCTTAATTCTAGTAGTCTTTAAAGTGTTGTTCAGTTGAGTTGCTATAAGTCTTTAACTGAGCCAATGCCAATATAAAACTGTTGCTTATGGGGTGGCCGCGATCATAATCTTTTTATAAGGTGATGTTAAATCTCAGGCAAGAGTGGAATGTACAAAGGAATAACTATGGCTTCCGCAATTTTAGGGCAGATTCGGTATATTATTATGAGCTGAGTACTGTGAAAATAATTACCGTTAGTAGAGTAAGAGTATTTCTTGATCGATCGCGCGCCTACCTTGAAAATTGCCAATTATCCTGAATGACTTCTATCCAAGAACAACTAAAAGAATTAAATACAGTCGCCGTAAGTGCGATCGCCTCAACTAATAGCCTAGAAGACCTAGAACAGCTAAGAGTCAAATATCTGGGCAAAAAGGGTCAAGTATCTCAAATATTGCGGGGTATGGGCAAATTATCCCCAGAAGAGCGTCCTGCGGTTGGCTCTTTGGCTAATGTGGTTAAAGAAGAAGTTCAGACAAGCATTGAGCAGCGCAAACAAAGTTTACAACAGGCGCAGATTGCGGCACAGATTCAAGCTGAAAGCTTAGATGTTACTATGCCTGGAGTTTATCGTCCTTTGGGTCGAGTGCATCCTCTCAACGGCGTAGTAGATCGCGTTTTAGATATCTTTGTTGGTTTGGGTTATACCGTGGCAACGGGTCCTCAAATAGAGACAGATTACTATAATTTTGAAGCTCTTAACACGCCCCCCGATCATCCTGCTAGAGATATGCAGGATACGTTTTATTTACCAGGAGGAAATTTATTACGTACCCATACCTCCTCGGTACAAATTCGCTACATGGAAAATCATCAACCACCCATGAGAATTATTGCTCCTGGTCGAGTTTATCGTCGGGATACAGTGGATGCTACTCACTCAGCAGTGTTTCATCAGGTAGAAATATTAGCCATTGATAAAGGTATAAAATTTACCGACCTCAAAGGTACAATCAAAGAGTTTTTACAGCGGATGTTTGGTTCAGAGCTTCCCGTACAGTTTCGCACTAGTTATTTTCCTTTTACCGAACCTTCGGCAGAGGTAGACGTGCAGTGGCAAAACAAATGGCTAGAAGTTATGGGTTGCGGTATGGTTGACCCTAATGTACTTAAAGCCGTCGGTTACGATCCAGAAGTGTATACAGGCTTTGCAGCAGGCTTTGGCGTAGAAAGATTTGCGATGGTATTGCATCAGATTGATGATATTCGTCGTTTATATAATAGTGACCTACGTTTTCTACGTCAGTTTTAACTTGCATCGACCAATACTTCAAGGTTTTGCAGTCAAACAAGTGCGAGTTTCTAAACAGTTGTCAGGTCTTGGAACAGAAGATCGCTTTTGGCTGCCATAATAAAATCATTATGATGAAGTCCTTTGATGGCATGAGTCCACCAACTAACAGTTACTTTTCCCCATTCAGTAAGTAAAGCGGGGTGATGGCCTTCTGCTTCGGCTACATCTCCGACAAGATTAGTAAAAGCTAATGCGCTTTGGAAATCGCAAAACTGGTAAACTTTTTGCAAATGCAATTCACCATCTTCGCTAATAATGTTCCAGTCGGGTATTTGAGTTTTGTAAATATTGATTTCTTCTTCTGTAGCAGTCGGTAAATTTCCCGTGCAGGGGACACATTTTTGCTCTAATAATTCTGTCATTATTCTTGCTCCTTGGTTTTAGTTAAATGTTTCTATTTTACTGCGCTCTTCAATAAAAGGCTTTGTTGGGTTTCACGCTTTGTTCTAACCAACCTACCAAGTCTCTACCAAGTCTCTTATTACTTTTGAGAGATGATATAAAAGTTAATAGCTATTAGTTATTAGTCTTTACAATATTGGTGCTAGTAGACGAGATACTCTTGCAGTTAACTTAAACCAGAAAGGTTTTTTCTGATAATGATCGAGATTGACCAGACGAGAAACATTTAAGTCTTTTTCCAGCATTTGGGTAACGCTTTCAATAAAGTAGTTATCAATAGCAAAAGTCATTACTTCAAAATTTAAAAAGAATGAGCGATTATCAAGATTAACTGTACCGACTCCTGCAATGTCATGATCGATGAGGATAACTTTTTGGTGCATAAATCCAGAGCGATAGCGATATAGCTTGATTCCTACAGCTTGAAGCTCTGTATAGTAAGAAAAAGAACAAAAATATACGCTCAGATGATCGGGGCGATTGGGCAAGATAATTCGCACATCTACACCACGTAGGGTAGCCAGCTTGAGTGCATTAAGAATAGAGCTGTTAGGAACAAAGTAAGGGCTAGCAATCCAGATTCGGCTTTGCGAGCGCTCGATCAAACTGAGAAAAAATAAATTACAGTTACGCAGTTTATCGGCGGGGCCTGTTGCTAGAATTAATGCTGTCTGATTGTATTGTGCTGCTTGTACCTGCCAAGAAACTTGAGGAATTTCTCTGGTAACCCAATACCAATCTCCGAGAAAAACACTCTGTAAACATTGAACCGCAGCACCGCGAATCTTAAGATGGGTATCTCGCCACGAGCCCAAATGAGGATTTTTGCCTAGATGCTCATCACCAATGTTTAAGCCACCCATAAAAGCGACTTTTCCATCAATAATTAGAATTTTACGATGGTTGCGAAAGTTGATTCTAAAGCGGTTGCCTTTTCTTCTGGTGCTGCCAAAGCCACTGACTTTGATACCATGCTTGCGCAGGGATTTAAGGTAGTTACGCGGGAGTTTTCGGGAGCCAATTTTGTCGTAGAGTAGACTTATTTTGACTCCTCGGTTAGCTCGCTCGATTAAAGCCTGTTTAAACTCGTTACCTGTGCGATCGTTGTTGATAATATATGATTGCAGCAAAATATAGTCCTGAGCTTGCGCGATCGCTTCTAACATTGCTTTGTAGGTTTGCTGACCATCAATTAATAATTCTATCTGGTTGCCAGTAGTAAATGGAAGCGGGGTAAAAACATCTGTCAGTTTTTCAATGGTAGAAAATTTAGCTGGAAGTACGGCCTTGTGTTCCAAGATTGCATCGTATGCTTGACTAACCAGGTTATGTTTTTCTAAATAAGCGGTTTGTAAAGCTTGGGCATATTCCTGAAATTCATTCTTGCCTAAAATCCAATACAAAGGAATAGCCACCCAGGGAAAAGTAATTAAGGATATGCCCCAGGCGATCGCGCCACGAGACGAGCGTACTACCATCACTGCATGGGCAGCAGTGAGAACTCCAATGCCGTGTACGATAATTGTCGCTATGCTAAAGATTGAGACAAGATTAATCCCTAACAGCATATAAAACTGGTTTAATTAAAGAAGTTAAAGTGTTAAACGTAAAGCTCTACTATTAGCGGATTATGATCCGAAGAGAAAAAAGTGTCTATTACTTTGGCATTAGCAGTTTTTTGTTTAAATCCTCGATAAAAAATGTAATCTAGGGGTGGAGAAAGCAGAAAGCGTTTGATTTTCAGAGCTTCAACCAGTGGAAAAGAGGCAGGAGTCAAGCCTAGTTTCGCCGTCATTTCTAAGAGAATTAGCCAGCGCGAACGATTCCAAGTATTGAAATCCCCAGAGAAAATTACTGCTCCTTTATGTTGAGAAATGATTGCTTCTATTTCCTTTAGCTGTGTCTGAAATTTGCTGGTTTCAACGAAGTTAATTAAGTGAGTATTGACTGTTAAAAGAGTATCGCGATCGCTGCCCAAAGAATATTCCACAAATAGAGAAACTTTTGGCGTTCGGGTAACGGGTTCTTGGTGCTGAGTAATTTTAGCAATACTATTAAGGCGATCGCTTTTAGTTGCGGTTAACACCCCAGAGTAAGTATTATCCAAAGTATCAATTAAATTGGGCGCAAAACTCCACCCCATTGATGCCAGTTCGGGAATTTGTTGTTCAATGGCACAAAGTCGAACTTCCTGAAGAAAAATTTTGTCTGGTTGATGTTGCTCGACTATGGCTAAAAAATCTTTACTCCAAGTGCGATCCTGATTATTTTTAGCGATATTCCAACTCAAAACCTTAATGGAATTTTGATTTAAAATTGTTGGACTAGGATGGGTACTATCAATAGTTGCTTCTGCAACCTTACCAAATCGATGAGTAGGACTAAACTGCTTAAGATATGATAGTGGATTCCCTTGTTGTAGCTCGAACATTGGTTATGAGTTGTTTAACTTAAGCTAGTCTAACACTTAAGAAATTGAGCCTTGAACATTGAGCATTAACAGTCATGAGCGGTTGATTTTTTTATCTGTAGCAATTTTCGATTTAATTGGCGATCGCTCGATTTATCCTTCACAGTAACCTAAGTCGTACATACTGGCTGCTTGAGGATCGTGTTCTGGGGGCTGTTTGGGTTTCCCTGCCCAAGCATCGGCTTTACCTTGGTCGATCCAGTCTTGGTCAGTCATAAATCTCTTAGAGACGTTATCCATAATTATTTGCCTCTTATTTTGATTGGTCTATACTTTATGTTTTATCAGTTTTTATCTCGATCAGAAGCAGTTTGCAACTATTTGATAAGTAAAACGGCATGAATGCAGGAATATAACCTTAATTAAGCTTCTGTTCCTCACAAGTTTCTCAAGTTGCTGATTTATTAATTAAGTGAAAGGAATTTCTGGATTAATGCCCATATTTCCTTTCGGTTTTGGGTAGTTGAAGTCTAAGGGAGAAATGAAATGATGAAAGCAGCAGACATCATGACCACCAAAGTATGTACGATTGATAGTTTAGCTACCGTAGCTGAGGCGATCGCCCTGATGCAGGACAAAAAAGTACGTTCTTTAATTGTTGAACCCAGTGAAGATGGCGCTTACGGAATTGTGACCGAAACAGACATTATTTATAAAGTAGCTAGCCAAGATCAAGATCCTAATTCGATTATGGTCTATCAAATTATGACCAAGCCCTGTATTGTAGTTAATCCCGATTTGGATTTGAAAAATGTAGCACGGCTATTTGCCGAAACAGGAATCGCCAGAGCGCCCGTCATTCAAAAACAGCTTTTAGGGATGATTTCTACAACTGATTTAATCATGAAATCGAATATGTCACGGCCAACTGCTGCTAACAACCTATCTTCAAAAATTAATGAAACTCTTTTACACAATCGCGTAGCTGCCGATTTACAAGCAGAAATAGAGCAAGAATGTGAAGCGGCTTGGGATGCGATCGAAGAAACTTAATTGAAGTCAAAAGTCAGAAGTCACAGATTACTCCGCCGTCCTAAAGGATACCGCTCCGCGTCCTAAAGGATTCCCTAAAGGGTACACCTTCGGATAGGCTAGCGCGTCACGCGAAGGACGCGACGTAAGGAGCTAATCCTTTAGGGCTAGTCATGCACGGGCATATAAAACGACGGAGACGGCACGGACCGTTGGTCAAAAGCGCGAAAAGCGAAGCAGCGGACGCGGAGCTTATACTAAAGCCAATCACGGATTCACGGATAAACCGCACTCCGCCCTTCGGTCACATTTGCGAAGCTTATCCTTTAGGACTAGCTCCGCGTCGTCCTTTAAAACTGGGTAACTGAAGCCGTCCTAAAGGATACCGCTCCGCATATTACTGGGGTTTCTCCCGTTGAGCTTCCATACGCAATAAGTCAAGAGTCAGAAGTTAACGATTTTGTCTCGTAAAACTTGAATATGAAGTCAGAAACTATCTAATAACGGTAGTGTTGCAAAAAGAAAAAAAAAGCTCTCAAGCAAAGAATAACTAAAAATATGGTATTTCATCCTTTTTATTAGACAGCAACTCCAAATAAAGAATGAATAAACTTAATTTGACCTAATACATCGTCTCGTTCTACATTTTTTATTTCATCAAATAGTCACAACATACAGTAACTCAATACTACTTTTAACTAGCTTCTGATTTTTGCAACACTACCCACGGAAAACAGATTGTAATTCCTCAATATGGTTCTGTACCTACTTGGATTTATAATGCCCGACACGGCATTTTGCGATCGCTTTGATCTTGGATTCCTTTTCTCAAGGCAAAGTGCCCCAAAGTTATCAGGCATTGGGGGAATACTTAGTTGATTATATGCCTCCGATTGTTTGGCATCCTAGCAAACTATACAGTTACTCCAGCCATACTACAGCTCTGTTGGGCTATTTGGTAGAAAAGATTTCTGGTGTTCCTTTCTCTCAATATATCGAGCAAAACATTTTTCAACCACTGGAAATGCGACGCAGCAGTTTCCTTCAGCCACCACCTCCACCTTTAGCAAACGATCTAGCGATAGGCTATCAATATCGCAATGGTTCTTTTAAATCTGTTCCGTACTTGTACCTAAATATTGCCCCTGCTGCATCTATGCAAACAACTGCTACAGATATGGCTAATTTTGCGCTCGCCCATCTATTAAATGGACGCTATGAAAACTCACGCATTCTTGAG
>DATNPK010000103.1 GCA_036703275.1 Coleofasciculaceae cyanobacterium
GAGCAATGATCGCTTGAGCCTTTGTAGCGATTAATTCTTTTTTCCTGCTTGCTCCGTCCCTATGTCGGAGGTTTCCTCCGACGGGGCGGTGCGCTTTAACCTTTTTGAAGCAGTCTATTACGGATAAGCTTCGAGACCGAAAGGAATCCTTTAGGGCAAATGCTTTAGTATAAGCTCCGCGTCCGCTGCTTTGTCTTTCCCCTTTTTGATCTATTTAGATTGAGCAGCTCGATACTTGGCAGCTTTAGTTAATAAAGACTCGGCAAAGGCGATCGCATCTTCGGCGGAATGGCCACCTGTAATTTGAGCTAACTCTTCTGCTCGTACCTCATAATTACTGAGGGTTTTGACTCTTACTACTGTGCGAATATCGGCAATACTGCTGCCGTTTTTGTGTTTTGTGGTAGCTTCTTCAATAATCGTTTTTTCGACTTTAAAATGCCCGCTAGCCATTGCTGCAATCAAGGGTTGATGAGTTACACATAATACCTGATGTTGTTGACCAAGCTGATGTAGTTTTTCAGCGATCGCCTGAGCGACTTTTCCCGATACTCCCGCATCTATTTCATCAAAGATCAAGGTACTGGAACTTTCTTCAGCACCTGTAAAACAAGCTTTTAATGCCAGCAAAAAACGGCTCATTTCCCCACCAGAGGCAATTACCGATAAAGGCTGGATCGACTCTCCAGCGTTAGGACTAAAATAAAACACTACTTTATCTGCACCCATCCCTGTAGGGGTAGATTCAATCAGACGACATTCAAACACCACCTTGTCCATCGCCAGGGGTTTTAGCTCTTTTATGAGCTGCTTTTCTAATTTGGTAGCTGCTTTTTGCCGTAATTGAGTCAGCTTGCGACATTCATCTGTAAGCTGTTGTGAAGCCAGCTCATATTCCTGCTGCAAAGTTTCAATTGATTGTCCACCGCCAGTAATCAGGGCTAACTCTTGCTGTAGCTGTTGCGTTAGCGCGATCGCGTCACTCAAATCTGGACCATATTTACGACAAATATTTTTTAATTGCCTAATTCTGGTTTCGATCTCTTCTAATCGTTGTGGATCTGCCTCTAAATCTTCGCTATAGCTGTTGATCTGTTGTCCTGCTTCTACTATTTGCGCCAATCCTGACTGCACCATTTCTAAAATAGGGGCTAATTCTAAATCGTATTCCACCATCTCCATCAGACAAGATTCAGCCTTGCCTAAAAGATCCGCCCCCGCAGGCGCATCGTCATCCCCTTCATAAAGTAGTTGATATGCCTGATTGCCCAATTGCTGTAGTTCAACTACATGAGAAAGGCGATCGCGTTCTTGTTCTAGTTCATCTAATTCATCGGCATTAGTTAACTCAGCTTCGGTTAAATCTTTTAGCTGAAATTGTAATAAATCTTGTCGTTGCAGTAATTCTTGCTCAGATTGAATACGCTTATCTAAAGCTTTTTTTGTCTGTTGTGCTATTTCATAAGCCTGGACAACTAGATTTAGCTGTTTGATAACTGGTTTGCCACCATAAGCATCTAATAAATGTCGTTGCCGATCCGAAATCAATAAATTTACCGTTTGTCCTTGAGCGGTAATTTCTACGAGACGCGATCGCAATTCTGCCATCAATTGACGATTAACTAAAACCCCGTTTACCCGACTACGCGATCGCATATTGGTTTTGCCGACAACTATCTCGCGACTACAAACCAGGGTATCTTCTTCTAAAGGTTCAATTTCTTGGACTTCTAGCCACTTGTTTAAGTTAGAATCAATCTCAAAGGTAGCTTCAATCACAGAGCGATCGCTACCGCTACGGATCATTCGGCTATTTGCCTTACCGCCTAAGACCATATCAATCGCATCAAGAATAATCGATTTTCCTGCGCCTGTTTCTCCCGTCAGAACGCTCAATCCACTGTCTAAATTGAGTTCTAAAGAATCAACTAAAGCAAAATTATTAATTTTTAGATTAACGAGCATCTAGATAAAATTAAACTAGCTTGAACCGAAATAAATAATTAAAATAATCACTATCAGCAGTTTAGCGAAAGCAGCAGCAAATTATCAGTATTTTTTTATTAAGGTTTTGTAGAACATACCAGATTAGTTTACTCTTGACCACGATAACTTTTGTTGTTCTTGATTCCAGTGCCAACGCAGCAAGTTAGCTTGTTGCCCAATGCCTAAACCTGGTAAGTTAATTGCTTTTCTGGGGGCTTCGGTAGCCATAGCGATCGCTTTTTCGAGATCGCAACCCCATTTAACTAAGTTTTCTACGCCGACTAATAAAGGTAAAGTAGTTCCTGATAATGTAGCGTCGGGTAATCTAGCTGTACCTTCGGTAACGATAATTTCGCGCTCATCCCAAGGATAAACACCATCGGGTAATCCAATTGGAGATAAAGCATCACTGACTAAGAAAATACCTTGGTCATAATTACTAGCTTTGAGAACAATTTCTAACATTGTCGGACAAACGTGATTGCCATCGGCGATTAAACCACAGTAAACATGAGGATTGACGATCGCTTCTCCTAATAATCCTGGTTGGCGGTGGTGCAGACTTGGCATGGCGTTAAAAGCATGAGTCACCATTGATGCACCTCGAACAAATGCCCGTTGCGCTTGTGTAGCCGTCGCCAGCGAATGTCCTAAACTAACGATAATATTTTTGTCTCGCAGGTAACTAATTGCCCTATCGCTACTGTCTAACTCTGGTGCGAGAGTCATCACCTTGACTATTTGGCTATAGTCGCCTAAAACCCGTTTAATATTCTCAATAGTTAAGGGCAATAAATATTGTTCTGGGTGTGCGCCTCGCTTCTGGTAGTTTAAGAATGGCCCTTCTAAATGAACTCCTAAAACCTGTGCTGTGTTGATTGTATTTTGGGTAGCGATAAACTGAGATATGGTAGCCAGCGATCGCTGAATTTTGGCGACTGCGGTGGTTACTATGGTGGGTAAAAAGCCATCTACTCCTTGTTCCCACAGAAAGTCACAGATCTGTTTTAACTTGGGTAAATCAGTAATTTCTAAATCGGGGAAAGCCAAACCCAAACCACCATTAATTTGTAGATCTATTCCCCCTAGCGATAGCCAATCTCCTTGTAAGTCGATTATTGAGTTATCTACTGATAAATCTGGCTGGGATGCGATTACGCTATTGTGCTTGTACTCGAATGAGTGTAGCTTTTGTATCGCTCTAATTTTTCCCGTCGCGATCGCAACTTGCTGAAGATTTTGCGAGTCAATAATCCGAGCATTGGTAATTAATTGATTTACTGTCATTAGCCAAATATTTTGATAAATATCCCGATCGATCGATTAAGATTTTTAATACTTTAAACGGAAAATTTCCAAAATAACTATTTTATCTTTAAGTCAAAGAAGTTTAACTTAAAAATATCTGACTATAATTTATTGATGCGGTGAGAAACAAATTTAATTGAACCAGACATAAATACCCAATTTAGCCTTGAAAAACCTTGACTGACAACCCTCTTATTGGAATTATTATGGGCAGCGATTCTGATTTGCCCACGATGGAAAAAGCGATTGCCGTTTGCGAGGATTTTACTGTGACTTATGAGGTAGCGATCGTTTCTGCACATCGTACCCCAGAAAGAATGATAGATTATGCCCACAATGCCCATCATCGAGGCATTAAAGTCATTATTGCCGGTGCAGGCGGAGCTGCACACTTACCAGGCATGGTAGCTTCTTTGACTCCTCTGCCCGTTATTGGTGTCCCTATTGCTACTCGTCAGCTAAAGGGCGTTGATTCTCTATATTCTATTGTCCAAATGCCCAGGGGAATCCCCGTTGCTACCGTAGCGATTGGCAATGCTCAAAATGCAGGGTTGCTAGCAGTCCAAATTTTAGGGACAGGCGATCGCGCTCTTCAAAATCAGATCGAACAATATCGGCAAAATCTAGCACAAACAGTGTTTGACAAACAGGATCGGCTTGATAAATTAGGATATCAAGCATATTTAGCAGGGATGTAAATGTTTTCGTACGATCTTTGCAGTCTGCCTTGATAAAACAATATGATGATTTCAATAGTGGAATCATCATCATTGGGTAAATTAAGTAAATCGAGCGTTAAATGAGAAAATGCTTGAGATGACTTTACAATTCTTTACCCAGACCTAGAATTGGTGTAAACTACCTGAGAAAACTCATAGATCAAAAGTAAGAGGAGCGAACGAAAAGATGCAGTCGGCTCAGACACTGCGAACAGTGCCAAGAGAGTATTTAAAAGCTCCTGGTGGATTTAATCCCAATGTGTTGATGGTGATTGCAGCGATCGCGTTGCTGACGATATCGACCATTGGTTACTTTTTCTGGGGATTCCCAGATTGGGTTTCTTTTATGGCTAATGTGTTGGCGTTGCACTTATCAGGAACGGTTATTCATGATGCTTCTCATAATAGCGCCCACACCAATCGTCTAATTAATTCTGGCTTAGGACATTGCAGTGCCTTGATGTTAGGCTTTGCTTTTCCTGTGTTTACCAGGGTACATTTGCAGCACCATGCTCACGTCAACGATCCGGAAAACGATCCCGATCATTTTGTTTCCACAGGTGGTCCACTGTGGCTAATTGCTGCTCGTTTTTTTTACCATGAGTTTTTCTTCTTTCAAAGACGTTTATGGCGTAAGTATGAAATATTAGAATGGTTTCTTAGTCGACTATTTTTAGTCACCATAGTTATGTTAGGTATCCACTATGGCTTTATCGGTTATGTAATGAACTTCTGGTTTGTGCCAGCAATGGTAGTAGGGATGGCATTGGGACTATTTTTTGATTATCTACCCCATCGCCCTTTTAAAGATCGCGATCGCTGGAAAAATTCTCGAGTTTATCCCAGCTCCATTTTAAATCTTTTGATTTTGGGACAAAATTATCATTTGGTGCATCATCTTTGGCCTTCGATTCCTTGGTATAAGTATCAGTCAGCCTATTATGAGACTAAACCTCTATTAGATGCCAAAGGTTGTGAACAATCATTAGGGCTTCTAGATGGCAAGAACTTCCTCAGCTTTTTATACGACATCTTCTTGGGCATTCGCTTTCATAAGCATTGATTAGCTATCAAAGAGAAAAGTCTGTAGCTAGCTCGACCAATAAAAATTAAATAATGGATGGTAGATTAAAATTTAAATTTGATATTTATCAGCGTCGTTTTAAACAACCCTTACGAACCAGCCACGGTATTTGGCAAATACGTGAGGGTATTATTATTAGTCTCATCGATCGATTCGGGGTGGTTAGTCAAGGAGAGATTGCTCCTTTGCCTTGGTTTGGTTCAGAAACGATGTCTCAGGCAGTAGAGTTTTGTCAACAGTTAGGAGAGACTATTAGTTTAGAAGATATCGCAGCAATTGCGAATACTCTTCCTGCTTGCCAGTTTGCTTTTGAATCTGCCGTCATAATTTTTTCAACTCAGCAGGATAATCAACCGAAAAATTTAAACTATTGCTATTTATTGCCTGCGGGAGAATCAGCTTTAACTAGCTGGCAAAATATTTATCAGCATCAAGCAGCTACTACTTTCAAGTGGAAGATTGGCGTTTTGCCTTTGGCTAAGGAAATTGAAATTCTCCAGCGGTTGGTTAGCATTTTTCCTCCAGACGTTAGATTAAGACTCGATGCCAACGGAGGATTAAATCTGCAACAGGCACGACAATTATTATCAGTAACTGATACATTAAAAGCGATCGCATTTATCGAACAACCCTTATCCCCAGATAATTTTGCTGATATTTTGCAGCTAAGACAAGAACATACTACTCTTTTAGCATTAGATGAATCTATTGCTAGTTTTAGACAGTTACAAATAGCTCATCAGCAAGGATGGGATGGAGTTTATGTAATCAAGGCAGCTATTATGGGTTTTCCCAGTCGGCTAAAGCAATTTTGTCAGGATAATTGTTTAGATATTGTCTTGTCTTCAGTTTTTGAAACCAAAGTTGGTCGTGGCGCAGTATTGAAAATGGCTGGAGAATTAAATCATCCCCGTGCCGTTGGTTTTGGGGTACAGCATTTCTACGATTAATTAGTTTCTGCAAAAGGAAAGTTAGTTAAAAGCTAAAAACATCTTCTTGACATACTCACCTGAGTGAAGTCGAGGTGATTGTGGAATCAAACAAGAATTGGAAGTGAAACTTCTCTTACATTCTCTACCCCAAGACTAGATGCCCCTAGTCTCAAAATATTAACTAAAGGCATCCAATCGCGTTGGATGCCTTTAGTTTCACAGCTAACACAGTCCCAAGCTCTATCTTTAAGACTGTTAGGGGTCGAGCCGAGGATCGCTCCTCGACACTCCCATTCAAAACCGTGCTTGCGACTTTCACCGCACACGGCTACTCCTGGTTCTTTCGGTACAATCTTTCGTTCCTATTCATCCCACACAAGACCGCCTTGGAAGG